>NZ_DAHVNP010000061.1 GCF_027319265.1 Ferrimicrobium sp.
CCTCATCAGCGGGCACGCAGATGTGCAGTTCTCTGGCTTCATCGCAATCTCAGCACCCACGGAAGAGGCGTTATCAGCAGCCGTATCCCAGATTGAGCTGGCTGCCGCACAGTCAGCGTGTGAGACTCGGATCCTCTATGGTCGCCAGACGCAGGGCTTTGTCATTGCAGCATTGCCACTCGCACGAGAGGTGTTTTGATGTTCAGGCGAAAGACGCCTGATCGACTGGACTAGCAACGTGGACCTGCCTTCGGCGAACAATCGAAGAAACTGGGACGAGTGATTTCGTCGAGATTATACGCTCTGCCAGCTGCCCAACTCTTGCCGTTACGAGCGCGTTGACTACCTCGGCGGAAGTGACCGGAGCACAATTGATTAAAATCCTTCAGCAAATTTTCCATTTGTCGTATCAAGTAGCAAAAACGTTCGTATACTATTGGGCAACGACTAGCAGGAGGGGGGCAGCAGTGGACACAGAACCACGTCAGCAGCAGGAGCTGGTGCAGCCGGTTCGAGGTATTGAGGTGCACTCGATTGACTGGATTCCAGAACGAGAGCGGCATGGCAAGCTGTGGCACCAGGCGCCCTTATGGTTTCTCGGTAACTTCCAGTACTTCACAATTCCCATCGGATTTATTGGCCCCGCAATGGGCCTCTCGCTGTGGTGGACTGCACTCGCTGGTCTTCTCGGCATCGTCGTCGGTACATTCTTCATGGCATTCCATGGATCCCAAGGTCCAAAGCTCGGCTTACCACAGATGATCCAGTCGCGAGCGCAATTTGGCTACCGCGGTGTTGTGATCGTCTTGTTCGTCGCGCTCTTTACCTACATGGCCTTTAACGTCACCGATCAGGTCCTTCTTGCGCAAGGGATCTCTGGTGCGTATGGCTGGAATCCGACTGCTATCGCACTGGTGACGGTGATTGCCGCTGCACTGCTCGCAATCTTTGGTCATGATTGGGTTCACCGGGTCTTTCGAATCCTGCTCGTCATCTCCTTCCCCTTGATAACCATTATCACCATTGCGATTATCACCGGCCATGCTGGTGGCTTTGTACCCAAGGCTCACTATGGTTTCACCTTTACCGCTTTCATGGCAGAGTTCTCTGCGGCCGCTGCCTACAACATCACCTACGCACCCTACGTCTCTGATTACTCCCGCTACCTGCCCAGCAGGACCAAGAGTCGTTCCGTCATCTTCTCGGTGTTCTTTGGAGCGTCATCATCGGCTGTATGGCTAATCGCTCTTGGCGCATGGCTTGCCATTCATCTCAATGCAAGTGACGGTCTCTTGGGTCTCAAGACGGCAGGTAACAACGTCGTTGGAGGTCTCGGCTCCGTGGCAGCGCTTGCTTCGGCACTCGCACTGCTCGCAACCATGGGAATGAATGCCTATGGAGCCTCACTGACGCTGTTGACCGGAATCGACTGTTTTAAGAAAGTGAACCCAACCCGCGCCGCCCGAGTGATCTCCATCATTGGCCTTGCTATTGTCTGGTACCTGATCGGTGATGTGATCACCACGAGCGCTGTGAATACCGTCTTCACAGCACTGACGCTCATGTTGTATTTGTTGGTGCCTTGGACCGCGACAAACTTGATTGACTTCTTCTACGTACGTCGTGGACACTATGCAATCACCGATCTGTTCTCACTTGATGGCATCTATCATCGCTGGAACTGGCGGGGCATTACCGCCTATGCGATCGGTTTTGCCGCCGAGATTCCGTTCATGGTGTTGCCGCAGCTCGGCTCTCTGAGTTACATCGGACCGGTAGCGAAGCTACTTCACGATACTGACATCTCATGGCTGGTGGGTCTCGTCGTCACATCCATCGCCTATCTCCTTATTACTCGGGGCTTTGATCCCAAGAGCGAGGAGCAAGCTATTGCAAAGAGTGAGGCGACCCTTAAAGCTGACTTCGGCTAAGCCAACAGGGAATCGCAATGTCAAAAAAGTACCCGCTAGGCCCACGGCTCTTGAAGGCTCGTGAAGCTTCTGGTCTCTCCCTCTCTGATGTTGCAGGAAAAACAGATCTATCAAAGGGCTTCCTCTCTCGCGTAGAGCGCGGGATCGTAAGCCCTTCGGTGGACTCATTGATTACGATCTGTGAAGTTGTCGGTCTCTCTATGGAAGACCTTTTTGCTCCACCTGTGTACCAAATAACCCGCGCATCTGAGCGTCAACGCGCTGTTCTGCCGGGAGAATTGATCTTTGACACGCTTCTCACCTCCTCAACTGAGAAACATGTGACGGTGATTGAGACGGTCGCGGGACCAAGGGGGAACGGGGGCGACGCACTCTATTCGATGCCGACCGAGTGCGAAGTCTGCTACATCGCTTCGGGGAGCATAGAGTTCCTTCTCGACGGCGAAGTGCTTTCACTCGGTTCTGGGGACGCGCTTACCTTCAATGGAACAACACCGCACACATGGCGCAACGTCTCTGAGACCGAAGATGTTCGACTTCTCTGGATCCTCGCTCCTGCATTACCGAACCCATGGATCACAGGGGCAATTGCCGTACCCAGAGACCAGTGACCTAAGCCCATTGGGCGGGAGGGGAGGCGCCAGTCCATGTCCTCGCGCTCCATTCATACAGCAATGATTTACGAGCCCACCAGCTTGTGCGATACACAGATCCAGCTCGATGATCCAGGTCTCAAGGAAGTAGAGGTAAAAGGAGCTGCGGCTGGTGTTTGTCGCTCTGATCTCCATGCCTAGCCTGGCGAAAGGGACCCTCACTTCCTAGCGGTACTGGGACATGAGGGCTCAGAGTACGTCTCACGTGCAGGGGAGGGCCCCCAACTCAATGTTGGCGACCATGTGGTATTGAGCTCGAACCCTCCCTGTAGGAGCTGTCGAAGCTGACGTATGGGACATCCCTGCTCCCGTTAGCGCGCTTCAGAACTCCTCGACCGTGCAGCGTCTGGTTGAGGGAACCACTCGTTTCCATGAATCTGGGAACGGCGCCTTCCTCTACCTTGGAGTCTGATCGTGTGCGGAAGCGGTCGTTGTACCGAGTGCAGGTGTGATGCGCATTCCCTCGACCGTAGCGCTCCACAGCGTGGCTCTCGCGGGATGCGCACTGTGCACCGGCATAGGAGCGGTTCTCAAGCCGGCGAACCCTAAGAGCGGAGCACACGTATCGGTTGTTGGCTGTGGGGGAGTCGACCTCTCCTGTTAGCAGGGAGCATGTCTTGGACATGCGGTCACGATGGTGGCAATCGGCCTCGATTCGTCCCGACTCGAACTTGCATTAGACAAGGGCGCGGCTGAAACGATAACGATCACCTCTGACGAAGTTCGGACAACACTGCGTTAGCATTACCCTGGTGGTTTTGATGCAGTCTTTGATGCCATCGGCGCCATCGACACGATATCTTTGGACATTGACCTCCTTGGATTGATAGGTCCCCAACTTGTCGTGAGGCTGAGTTCATCAAGCTCCGTTTTGTCGATCCTTGCGCACTATCTTGCGATGAGTAATCAACGAATTCTGGAGTCAAACTTTTGGTCGTTTGACTTCAGAAACCGACATTCTACGCATCATCTCACTAGTACAAAATGGTCCCATCGAAGTTGGAGCACTGATCACGTCGTGAGGCGCTTGTGGACGCTGAAGTTGGGCTAGAGGACCTTGCAAATAGTCGAGCGCTATGCGAACTGCTTCTAGTAAGTGGTGGGGATTGAAGCGCCCAGACACGTTGCGGCGATGGTCGGTGCTAGTTGATCAGTTGTGAGAATTATTAGGCAGTACGTTCAAAGCTCGGGATGTGACAGGTGTTCATGAATGACAAGCCAGGCGCCACTCTGGTTCTTGCGAAGGACAATGGTTTCTCGTTCCGTGAGCACTTTGTGTCCGCCGGCCTGGGTAACTTCCGTGTGCACATCGTGTACGAAGAGCCCGATGTCGTTGCTGATCACCTGAATTATGCGGTTTGACGATTCACAACTCAAGACCTCAAACCCTTCGTTGACCCAGTCATCCCAAAGCCGCTGATACTCCTCGATCCCCATCACGTTTGGGCTGTAGTAAAAGGCAACGGTCGCTTCTGGGTCAAAGCTATCGAAATAGGCTCTTCGGTCAAACCGACTGAATGCCTCGATCACGTGATCTGCTGAGGCTGCAATTTCGGAACTGATATCCACGCTTGTTACTCCTTTGGAACTCTGATGTTGGACAAGGGGCTCATGTCGATGCTGACTATTCCAGCCAGACTACCTCCTTGCTGTCATGACTCTTCGTGTATGGAGGTTGAATGTTTTGTGGTCAGGTACGACGTCTTTCATGGAGTCTTTCCTCCTCTTGCAACAGACCACGACCGCCGCCAGGGACAGTTGTGAGGGTGCGCGACGAGGGGCGAATTCGCGTTGTATGTTCTTGCACAATAGCTCATTAGGACAGTGTGGACTTCATTCTTCGAGCAGAGAACCAACCGCCACTTGAGTGTACTCGTATTGCACGATCACAGACCGGCCATGTTCGGCGATAGACATTGTTTTGCCATCGGCCACAAAACTGCTCTTCACCCTTCCCTTCTTGGGAGCGCATGGCGATCATCCTTGGTAGGCGTCAACTTAGCGGTTGCCTTTTTGCGCCCAACGGATCTGTGATCCCTCGAAGTCATCCAACCGCCAGCCTAGTGCAGAGGTGGGATTGAGTGAGAAGAGCACGTCATAGGAGGTATCCGAGGAGGGCAGGTAGTCGTGATCGCCTGGCTGATCATACTTTTGCTCAAGGGCAGTCAGCACGGCGGGATGATTCTGTGGTAAACCGTCATCAGCGGCATTTCCGTAGACGATGAGAACGTTCTCGGCACTCTCAAGATGGAGACCGACATGGGGTTGACGGATGATGTTCCGTGCTTTTCGCGATACTCGGGACGTGTAGAATAGGAACCGATCTTCTAGCACTACACCCCAGATAGGTGCAACGTGGGGCGTATTGTCTAAGTTCACCGTGGCGAGCCAGAAGTTACGGTGCTCGTCCAGTTCTGCCGCTAATTTCTTCCATTGACTTGTTGAGTCGTCCATCAATGTGCATTCTCTCCTCTTGTAGAACTGCGTGGACTCTAGCATAAAGGGTACGCATCGATCTTGTTGCTCTCTCCGAAAGGTTCACCATTGCTTTCGAGATTAGCATCGATATGCTGAGTCTATTTGCTAGATGAGTAGAGGATGCCAGAGTGTATTGAGAGTGAAGAGTCCTTCGTTCGCGAGCAGAAGATGGAACTCGTTGACCTTGGTCAGGGTTTCAGGGATCTTCGCTATCAACGGGGAGACTTGGCGGGCAAGTTGTACGCCTGCGACGGTTTAGGTAATTCAAATACGAGACTAGATCCGGGGTAGACTCTTGACACCTCACCGAAGGATTCGAAATGTTCAGCATGTGAATGGACACGCTGATCGCGTTGTTGATGTTGCTGTGGGTGAAACTCTGCGCCACATCCTAACGCGTAGCCTTGCAAGGCTCCTCGTGCCCCGACGATACCGATTCCTGCTCGCCCCTTAGAGGCCTTGGGTTGGCATCAAAACTTTCGGTCAATGGGGCATGACGATAGCTGACACAAAGCTCTTCGCATTGGAAGGCCGATCCCTTTGCAATCCAATTATCTCCGGTGTCGAGGCATCAAACGCGGCGTGCTTTGCGGTTACACGAGTCCGACATGAGGCAACTCAAGCAACCCCATGAGCCTGTGGCACACGACTCTGGCAAGGCTAGTGGTGACGCCAGATTCCCCGTGGGGCCAGTTGGCGCAGGCCAACGTGGTAGACGACGCAAACCCTCAGCGCCAAAGTCGTTGATGCCATTTCAGCAAACCGTGCGGAGGTGTCTTGGCAGGGCTCGTACCTTTCATGTGACTTACCCCTTGAAGTACCAGTCCTCGGGAGTGATATCTAGATAGGGGTTCTGAGTGACTCCACCAAGCTTGTTTGAAATGAGCGAGATAGCGGCGTCAGGTAAGGGTCGATAGATGTCTGGAAGTTCCTTTGCCATAAAGTTCTGGTACGCATCGAGCGCGGCTTGCGGATCAGAGGAGGTGTGCGTTGCTGCGATCAACGCGTTCGCCTCGGAACTCTGGTAGTTCCCGTAGTTGGAGCCAGCACCACTCGCAAACAATTCACCGCCCGTCGGGTAGTTGTCAGGGCTGTACTCCCAGGTTCCCGCCAAAATCATCTCCCATTTACACGATGGTTGCGAAGGAGTGCAAGGAGCCTCGTCAGCAAAAACGGTGTTCCCGTTTGCAGAAGACAGGATAACGTTGATGCCTGCCTGCTTCGCCGCTGAAGCATAGGCGGTCATCTCTTCCGTCAGGGAGTTGCTCCCAGAGTAGTACTCGAGGTTGAGGTTGAGCGCGAGGCCCTTGGAGATCCCAGCACCGCACTCAGTCGCTGAGCTCCCGGGGCTCTCGCAGGTCATCACTCCATTAACCATCTTCCAGCCATGCGAGGTCAGCAGGTTCTTAGCCGCTGATGTCGAGTAGGGATAGTGGTCTGTCCTCGATGCGGCATCAGCAAAGGGGTTTGACGGCGTGACAGGGACTGGCGAATAATTCGGGACTGCGTCGCCATGCAGAAAGCTTGTGATCCAAGCAGGTTGGTCGACAAGGTGTTGCAGCGCCTGGCGGATGTAGAGTTGTTTGAATACTGCTCCGTAGGTGGGGTTATTAAAGTTCATATTCCAATAGGAGAAGCCAAACTCGGTCCACGGTTCAACTTTGTAGCCGATCGACTCCACGTAGGACTTCTGACTGGCATCGGAGTTTGGTAGGTATCCATAGGTAACAGCATTATTGCCCGCGCGCAACACGTTGAACTCAGCCGAGTCCGAGGTAAAGGGCAACTCCACAAACTGGGACAGGCTCGGCTTGACCGGCCCGGAGTACTTGGTATTGGGGACAAAGACCGCATGCCCTGCAGAGGAGAAACTTGCGAGCTTCCATGGGCCATCCACCACAGACCAGATCGGACTTGATGCGTAGGTGGAGAGATCCTGGGCCTGTGCGTTGAGGAACTTGTAGACCGCCTGGGCTCTAGCGGTCGTCATATCCGCAATGCTCTTGGCAGATGGGTTCGGCAATGGAGTGCTGAGCGATGTGGTGTCCCAAGCAAGTGGAAGGGGGGTGATCTGGCTTAGCTCATTATAGGTAAACCAGGTCGGGCTGTAGGACTGGTTCAAGTGAAAGACCACCGTTGATGCGTTTGGCGCAGAGTAGGAGACGACGTTGTCAGGAAAGTCCCCAGGGACGTAGGCCCCCCAATCGACCTTATTGGCCTTGAGGAGGTTCATCCAAAAGATGACATCGCTTGAGGTTACAGGTTGACCATCGGACCATTGGTACTTCTTCAAGGTAATCGTGACCGTTTTGTCGTTGTTGGAGTAGACCGGTGCGTTCCCAATCGAAAGGTTGTAGTTGATCTCGGCCTTGTCCCCTTGCCCAAAGAAGTACAGCGGCCGGTACATAAGAATCTGAAACTGCGCGAGGTTGGCGATCGAAAATTCCGCACCTGATGTGAGTGGGAGAATGTAGTTCGGGTTGGCTCCGGCGGCCTCTGCGTAGTAGGCAGTACCGCCTTTCTTGGTCGTGCTCGACTGTGGCGTAGCCGATGACGTTGATCCGCAGGCTGCCAGGAGCATCGATCCAGCCAAAGCGGCGCCCAAGATCACAGTTGTTCTCGTACCTGTTCGTTTCATGATCCCCCCTCGTTAACGACTTCTCTCGAGCTGTTTAGTCGATACAGTAGCACAGCTCTGACTCGGATACTGCACAATAAATGTCAAGATTCTGTTACTTCGTAATTTCTTATACAACACGTTTCCTGAAGCGCGCGACCACCCCAACCTTGCTTCTGTTGGGCCACCGAAGTCCTTCCTGTAGCGTTGACTTGCCTCTGTTGCGCAGCGAGTTGGCATTGCAGGCAGGGTCATGCGTTACCATCATTGTTGTAGGCAAGATCGCCTCCGAGGCGACGAGGGAGCCCCAATCGGGTGCTGGGTTGATGACATAGTTTTCTCCTTGCTGGTTGGTTCGCCATGCCGCGACGGCGCAACGCTAGAACGTTGAGGGTCCGGGTAAGTCTTGGCCCGACCAATCCGTTTCGGAGTAATCGACCTCAAGAGTTTACCGTTCAAGAGCTCATCTCGTAGTCTCGAGTTGAACGTCTTGGACTTTCCGTTCTGCCCGCATCTTTCCAGCCAACGGGTATGGGATGGCTCCAGTTCCCCTGCTTAAGTAGCATGAAATCATCCAATTGTTTGTCCATTGTCTATTCTGATGCAGGAAAGAGTATGGCACACTTGGCCATAATCTGATGGAGGGCTGCAATGACCCCTTCTGTATCGCTGGAATGATCAACGAGGGTTGCTGCGTACTCCCTTGCCTGCTTGTCGGCGATGTTTCACGACTTCAAGACCTTCCTATCTGCGCTTGTATCGAACTGAAAATCCATGGTTCAGGTGACATTGGCACCTATGGGAGAAGGAGCTTCCAGAGGAACTCCCACGCGCAAATCGATACGGAGGGAAGTGAGAACGATCCTTACCGCGACAACGAGCTATTCCCTCAGCCTAGCTATTTTGGTGGTGGCAAGATAGACTCCATGCCCATGCGGCCACACTCACCCAGACGAGCCAAAGCTATTGTTGCTTTGCCGGTGGCATTAGCGTTGCTTGTCTCTGCTTGCTCTGCCACGGCTTCCTCCAGTTCGCGCCAGACCGTCTCGGGGATCCATGTTGTTCAGATTGCGATCCCAGTTGGTTCTCCGGTTTTCCTTGGCGGTGCTCCTTTTGGGAATGGTAATGGCTTGCTGACCTTTAATCCTCAGGTTCCGTTTTCCAATACTCTAAGGCATTTCTTCCCACCGGACTCTGCTTTGTTGGCCGGCGTATCGAGCAGCGGCCAACTCAGACCACTGTTGACCGTTGCGCAAGGACGTACGCTCATGTCCCCCTACAAGCACTCGGGAGGGATTTTTGTCACGTCAGCATCATTCATCAACGCCGAGGACGGCTGGGCTGCGCTTTGGAGCGGAGCGTCAGCGCTAGGAGCGGTTGCCAGAACGACCAACGGAGGGCGCTCTTGGGCCAAGATTCAAGGCTCCTACAGCGCAGGGAATGGTTCGAGTCTGATTGTCAGCGCGGCGAGCACAGCAGCCGCTTGGTTGGAGGTCACGCCAGCAGGAGGAAACGAAAGCGATTACTTCTATCACGTCACCGGAGCAGGTCAGCAAGTCCAACCGGTCTGTCTCTGTGACTGTGGGCCGACCTTAGTCGGGGTGCTCGGTCACAACAGTGCGGTTGGTGCCGTGGAGACCTTGGACTACCTACCGCCCACAGCTGCTCCTGTCGCATTCTTCACCTTCTCCGGCACCAAGAGCGCGACATGGACTCCTGCAACCCCTTTGCGCTATGCGCTGGCTGTCGGCGACCTTCAGGGGCAACCTGAGGTTGCGGGGGTTGTCACACTCCCACACAGAGGTATCAACAACGTCGTGGTGGAGACAGACCACACCGTGAGGACAAAGATAAGGCTCTCGGATAGTCGTGACGTGCCTTCCGCAGCCTTTGGCCCTCACGGCTCCCTACTTGTGGGGTGGGTCACCGAGCAAGGTGACGCGAAGCTGGCACTGTTTACCCCGGGTCAAAGCAGGCCATACAAGACCGCGAACTTGGGTAGTATTTTGCCGAAACACGGGGGAGTTGGTCCGATTGGAGCGCAACCAGTGAGCGTTCAAAGAGCGGGTTCGTCGTTTCTCGTGTTGAGTTCAGCATCGCTTCGTGACTTTGGCGTTCTTAAGCGTGCTTGGATAGTGTCCGGCTAAAAATCGGGTTAGCACCGTCTTACCGAGTGAGCACTGAGATGAGAGACAGTCGTGTGGTCAAGTCAGTGAGGACGCTGAGGAGAGAAGTAGCTACTGAGCCGGTATTCCTTGGTGGAGGTGATGGGACTCGAACCCACGAACCTCTTGACTGCAAGTTCCGCAAAGTAGGGTTTATAGGGTCTCATTGAGTCTAACAAAGTACATCTGAACTGGGAGTTTGCATTTTGGGGTAAGTCACCCCAGGCCACGTCCATGACCCCATAGGCAACCGGATAGGCAACCGGCTAGGGTGAAAGAATGCGAGGTCGACGGACGCTTGGTCAAGGCAGCATCTATCGCTATAGCGACCAGTGGCGTGCCCTTTTGAAGTGGAGGGGACCCGACGGTAAAGTCATCACCCGATCCAAACGATGTCGCACCAAGGCAGAGGCAGAAGCCGCACTGGCGAGGTTTCGTGGGATCCGAGATGCCGGTGTCACTGAGAATGCAGCAACGACTATTGACATGTTGCTCACCCGATGGCTTACAACCCATGGGGGCGATATCGCTGGCTCCACCTTGGTACAGTACGAGTGGGCCACCAGACATATCACCAAGAGGTTGGGCCCTCTCCGGATCGAACGGCTCACCCCGGCGATGGTCGATCGCTTCGTGGATCAACTCGCAGAGTCCGGTCTGTCACCTCGTTCACGTCGTCTCATCCGAGTCGCACTCTCCCAGGCGTGCAAGGCAGCCGTTGGCTGGCGATTGATCCCGGCAAACCCCTGTGATCATGCGAGGCCGATCAAGTTAGAGCGACGAGAACCAGAGGCTCTCAGTGTTGAGGAGGCGAGACGACTCCTCAGTGCCGCCAAGGATGACCGACTCGGTGTCCTCTGGCTCCTACTTCT
Organism: Ferrimicrobium sp.; assembly: GCF_027319265.1. Lineage (NCBI taxonomy): Bacteria > Bacillati > Actinomycetota > Acidimicrobiia > Acidimicrobiales > Acidimicrobiaceae > Ferrimicrobium > Ferrimicrobium sp. Next base: position 10,717 of record NZ_DAHVNP010000061.1, read on the forward strand.
CTCTTTGGGTCTACGCCGTGGTGAAGCACTCGCTCTTCGATGGAGCGACCTTAACTTGACAGCAAAGACGCTCACCATCTCGCGTGCGCGAGTGAAATCGGGTGCCAAGGTGATCGAGGGACCGACCAAGACCGCCCGCTCTACCCGTACTGTCCCCCTTCCTGCCTTTCTCGTTAGCGCACTCCAAGAGCATCGAGTAAACCAACGCCAAGAACACGAGAAGCTGACAGAGTTGGGCTTTACCCCAGCGAGCGAGTATCTGTTCACCTCACACTTTGGCCGTCCCCTGGACCCGGATAACACCTCACATGCCTTTCAGGCCTTTGCAGCACGAGCAGGTCTTGGTAGGCGCCATGTCCATGAGTTGCGCCATGCGGCCGCCTCCTTGATGCTGGCAGCTGGAACCCCACTACCTGAGGTATCTCGTGAGCTTGGTCATAGCTCAACCCGGATCACCGACGAGGTCTATGCACACCTTGGACACGAGGCTCTAAGGGGTGCAGTGGATCGACTGGCTGGGGTGTTGGATCCGGGCCTAGATCACATTTCGTAATGGCGCCATGCGAGTAAGCTACATA
>NZ_DAHVNP010000062.1 GCF_027319265.1 Ferrimicrobium sp.
AGTCAAGCGATAAACGACTGGATTGGTTCCACCTTCTGCCATTCGCTGATGTGGACCAAGATGATCCCTGCTGGGAGCCAGAGGTTGAGCTATCTACCCCAGTAGCCAAAGCGACTCCGCACTATGAGATTCCTGATCGTACTGGGGTCGTCAAGCTCTTTAGTGGAGAGGATCTGGGCCGGGTGGCTCACTCTGGCGAGATGTATCGCGACGAGGTAGCCACACGGCGCTATGCAAAGGTGATCGACGCGCTTGTAGAGAGTGGTCCCTACCGGAACTTCGGGTTTCTCCCTGAGGCGATCGCGGGGCTTGCGGCCTTGGCAGAGGAGCTTCCGAACTTTGGTCACGTTATCGATCACATCAAAGAATCGGTCAATCTTGCGCTCCTGTGTCAGGTTCCACTCACGATAACCCCGATTCTGCTGCTCGGTGATCCAGGGATTGGGAAGTCCTACTTCGTCAAACGCATCCAGGAGATCCTCGGGGTACCCAGTCATCAGTTGCAGTTTGACAATCTCCAACTCGGTAGCGTACTCGCTGGAGCCGAACCAATCTGGTCAACATCACAACCTGGGATCGTCTTTGAAGCCCTCATCTCTGGTTCTCACATCAGCCCTATCATCTCCCTCGATGGATCGACAAGGCTGGGCACTGTTACGTGCGCATACAGGGATCCCCTTGGTCCACTGCATACGCTGTTGGAACCAGAGACCGCTCGTCACTTTGGTGATGCCTGTATCCCGTTGCTGATCGATACGAGTCACATCTTCTAGATTGCGACCGCCAACGGCCTTGGGCGACTGGATGCAACGCTGGTGAGTCGCTTTAATGTATCCACGGTGCCGACCCCTACTCCCGAGGAACGTCGGTTGATCACCTCCTCGATTGCAAACACAATTATCGGGGCCTACGCTGGCGTGGAGATTGACGACGAGGTGCTAGACGGATTGGGAGAACCCCCACCAAGGATCCAGCGCTAGATGCTGACCTCTTCACTTGCAAGAGCCAAGTGGCTGGGGTGTGATCGAGTGAGTGTTGAACACCTGGCAGAGGTGTTGAGTCGTTCTAGGCTTGGCAAGCACGAGAGGAATGGGCTTTGATTTCAGGTGGCTAGGTAGTGTTATCCTTGGGTCACAATCTCTGACATCTCGTTGAACATGCACCTGGCGAAGGTGGAGCGGTGAACCCTATGTGATCCACCTCTAATGTGAGAAGACTGACCAAAATAGACATGGGAGGAAATCACATGAAGGGCCAAGTAGCACACGCCAGATCAAGTCATCGCAAAACTTGCTGAAGGCGATCGGCTGTTGAACGAAGTCAAAACCATCACTGAGGTAGCGCGGAGATTTGGCATCACCGAGACCATCTGCGGCTCCACATACGACACCACTTCGCTACAACGCGGGATTGGATATACAACTCCTACTGCCGCCACAGATATCAATAGAACCTTATATAACAATGCTAAATTGATCACTTACAAAACGATCTCAAATAGTGACCGATATATCACGGCTAATAGTAAACCATCGTTACGATGGTTTACGAAGTTATAATGGCAGTTTTATTGGCATTTTATGCCAGCAACACACTGACTTAAGCAACTGACAAATATCTACCCGTAACGCTCCTCTCGTCTGATACTCCAACGTAAACGCCACTCTAGAAACATCAAGCAGCTGCCAACAACGCCTATTACTCAAACAAATTCAGGACAACTATACCCAACAACCACCAGCCCAAACGGCATATACCACAATGACCAACCCCTTATCCATCACAACCTCGATTCCACCCTACCCATCGTGCCTATCTATTCCAATTTCGCCAAAGTATATACGTCCTTCCATCGCCGTGGATATCATTAATACCGCGGAAAACTATTAAGTCAAGAACGCTTCGATACGATAACGCATAGTATGATCCTAAATAACACGCCAGACCCTCCAATAGAGAGCAGTGATGAAACCCTGAATACCATTCAGCTATCATCATTTGATGCCGCCGTTAGCAACCTATTAACCTGCGAACAACCAGGACAACTTTGCTTTGGCGTAAGCCTCGATCCGATAGTAGAGGCTACTTTCATCGACCCTATAGCACTCGACACGACGCTCGTAATCTGCTCCACCACCCGCTCACGAAACGCTTGGCATAGTAGAGGAGTACCCACGTTTCTATTCCAGCATTTTGTGGCCGAACTGGCAGCACATCCATTTTCTCCACCTCATCCGTACCAAAAACACGAGCTTCAAGTGAAAGCCCTGCAGATACTCCGGTACGCACTAGCTGAAGCCGGCGATGAACCGCCAGACTCACTGTTCGATCCAATCAACCTCCAATGGAAAGAACTCAAAACAGCAATTTCGCGTACCCCAGCCTATTCAGATCGAGCAAAGCAAATCTTTTGGGGAAATCTAGCCCTTGCTGGTTACCGTGAAATCCTGGACAAATGGAGCGACCAGATGGTTGCTCAGCCCAAAGTCTTACTTAACTACCTTGCACGACAGGGAACGACTAAGGTTCTCTTTCCGGATGGTGGCCTGCTAACGCAGCCCATGGTCAATCTCATAAAAACACTTCAACAAAACACCTTAAGAGTCCTTGTTACAGGCGACATCCGCACAATCAACCCGCTGATAACCTACAAACTGCTTGAAGTACTTGATTCACATGTCCACGAGATCGCGTTCAGCCAACGACCGCAGCCTATCCTCGACTTCCTTAATAAAATAGCTGCAGATACCCACCCGGGATCACTCCCACTACGATCACTGACACTTAAATCACCGCAATGCACGATCCAGACCTTTCAAGAACGAGCGAACCTCGTCGATCAACTCGGAATAACCCTAGCCAACACCCCTGGGTTAACCCCAACATCACTTCAACAGCATCAGCACGAGGAATTAGAAGATGTCCGTATGTTCAACATCGGCGATGTTACGGGCAAAACGATCCTTATAGTGACCCCTACCAAGGCAGAGGCCAGAATTCTCGCTGGGGAGTTACGCAACTATATAGACGAAACCGTCAAGGTCTTAGGGCAAGTCGAATTATGGCGGAACAAGATCGAGGATCTCTGCGTACTCTTCGATCCGTTGCAGGAACACGGATGGACATACAACCCCTTCCCATTCAAAACTCAAAGTGAGAAGGCAATATCGATCATTGTCGAAGGTTTATGGAACACTGCAGATACGAATCATATCCTTCCACAATGGATCAACAAACTGCTGGTGGAAGCCAACAGCAGACTCGACCCTCAGCCTATGATAGAACAACCAACCGCAACAATTCCAAAAACTCGTTATAACACACTCATCAATGCGATAATCTTGCAACTCCAACAAAACCAACGCAACAACTCGGAAGCCGAAAGCGCCTTGCTTAAGCATATCTGTGACGTACTTTTCAAGTACGCGAATGCCATCAACTCCGATGACACACCGCAACAACTAGCGAAGCTAATCGAAATTGCGGATCAAGCCATTGATCTCAGGCTCCCGGGAGCCCAGCAAGAATACAATGGAGAACAACCCTGGTACCCAACCGCTAAACGCATCAGATCCCTCGGAACCTCAAGACACGACATCATCCTACATCTACAATATCGTCTATCCGCGAGACCCTACAGCACGAAACTATACCGCTCCGAGGACAAAGCAAATATCTATATCAGCCACATTCAGCGGGAAGGGAACGACAGAGCCGACCACGTGATAATAGCTCGTACTCTCCCAACTCATATGCCGAAGCACGCTAACAATAATCTTGATAGAAACCATGATGCAAACGAATATACAATGATCTACCGTGCCATCTCAGCAGCACTTGAATCCTGCCAGCTTCTCCTACTGGGGGAACGTCCTATTCTACCCATTCCACTTTCGCAACAAATCTCGCAGCTGGAGAACGAAATACAGCAAGCAATTACGAATCAATATCCGCATGAACACATTGACATGCTTCGACAATGGCTCGAAGAGATGACTGCTAAGTTCACCCCCAAATATGAATAGGTTTTACATCGTTGCTGTTTGCAGCTACTCTTAACTTTTCAAAACACCTCGCAATCGTGAAGGCCTCAACATCGCAACCGTGGGAGCTTTTGCGGCCACCTCGATGACATCGGAATCTATCCAAATCACATGAATAGGGAGTCTCGTCTAAACACTAGCCCAGCACGTGTAAGCGTAACGCTCACACTCGCAGTCCAAACTAACGCTACGAATTCGACGTAGATTATTTCCGCCATGTACAACTGACACTGCTATGTAAATAACCGAAAGGAGTGACACCCATATTTTTGCGGTTACAGGAAACAACAATATACAAGTCGGCTTGAGTGGTATGGCGATTCCATCGCCTCACTCGAACGACAACAATCGCGGTCTCATCAACGCGCGAGTCTGACAATAGCACTGCGCGCCTGATGACTCAACTCCTGCTCAACTAGGCTCCAAAAACCTCTTACAGCCTCACTGTAGACTGCCGCGAGTTCATCTGTAACCGAATTCAACCGGTCGTCGGGATGTGCATTCGGTGAGCGAAAATATGCCCGTAAGTACTCCCAATGCTCGCTATAGTTCTCAGCAACCACCATCGCACCGGTCCGCTTTAGCGTTGTTAGCGAAACATTCACTTGGTCCGCCCAGGCCATACCTAGCAGCTTGAGACGCCTACGCACCTCTGGCTGCACCTTCTGGCTAAGTACGAGAGCCACATAACCCTTTGCACGGAATTCAGACATGGTGCGCGTCCGAGTTGCGAATTGTCCGAGCAGCTCAGCAATGACTACGGCCTCCGCCGGTCGCAGCGAGAAACTTCGGTCGCGACTACCGGTAAATACAATCAGCTTCTCATCCTCTAAACGAGCTTTTACCAGGTCGGTGCCTCCAAGATAAAACACACAGCACCACACGGCAAGACCGTCAAGGCCGCTTTCCTGGAGCACCGAATGCACCACAGGCCAAGCCTGCTTCGGAATCGTCGTCAGACCTTCCCGCCTCGGCTTGCGGCTCGACACCCTGGTGCGGGTGGCAATTTTTCCTGCCCTCTTGCCCCGGTACTGGCCACTACTCACGACGGTCGCCGTGTTCAGGTACACCGATCAACTCACCCAGCGCTGTGCGCACAAAAGCCTGCATCGCGATCGCCTCGGTCGCGCCAACCTGCGTATAGGCCAAATCTGAAGCAGCGACCTCGTGACCCAAGACGCGGGCAATTGTGGGGTCCGGTGCATTCCATCGGATGACATCCGCAATTGCCTTTCTGACAAAATATGCTAATCGATCGGGAATTGCAGGTCTTGCTATTTCATTCGAGCCCAAAGGCTTAGTCTGCCAAGCCTCTCGCACTTCGCCGCAGGCCTGGCGGGCCAACTCATCAGGGCGAGACACTCCGTCATTATCTACTCCAAAGTGTTCGGCACCTACTCCGAGCGCCATCAGGCCGGACTCAGGGAAAACGGCCTCTCGAGACCCAGTTTTACCAAACGCGCGCGGAACCACCACGATCAAACCGTGGTCACAAGGAATGAGGCTTGACATCAACGGATAAGACTCCTGGGGACGTAGACCGCCAAGCCACAGCGAAATCCAGGATCGCAACAGACGAGGATCTCGCCCAATTTCGCCCAGCAGATCGCAACCGAAGCAGAATATCCGCGAGAGCTCCCCGACCTCGAGCTGCTGGAGATCATCTTCAACCACTGCTGGACCCAAGCGCCATCGCTTTGGAAGAGGCCAGAGGAACCCCTCGACGATGCACCCATACCGTGATGGGAAAAGATGGTCGTTGACAAACTCTCGGAGTGCAGGAACGCCCGCGTAAACCGAATCCCAACCAGCGCCAACCAGAGCAGTTTCGGCTTCGCTGGTTGGCCTAGGAAAACGCTCACCGAGGTCGCGCATAAGACGTTCCTGACAGATCCTCTTGTAACGCAATTCAAGAACTACTTGAAAGTTTTGGAGCGCTCTCTCCGGAATCGTGAAACCAGAGAGATCGGCTGCTGATGCAGAGAGCGGGCCTCCGGCCAGGCATCGCAGATCTAGTCCATGATCTTTGCAGGCATCCACTAGCTGCTCCACGGCACCAAGAAACCTCCTGAAAGCTTCCCAACGGCTATCGCCAGCTTCGAACTGCCAAAACTGCGTGCACACTGCGAGCGCGACCGAAAGTCGATTCGATTCGGCTATGCGCCTGATCCCTTTCACCCCAAAGGCTGCATAGAACTGCCGGAGCCTCGGCTCCTCAAAATCCAACGTGTCGATCCCAAGCCGATCTGCACTCGACTTCTGGATCAAGATCGCCAGCTGCTCATTTTCGAGTTCGACTTCGTCTACAGATTCGCCCCAAGTATCCACCAAGTCCACATGTACGTCGGGATGAGAAACGCGCGGCGTCCCACTATGAGACAGCATTGCGGCAAGGTCGATGATCGAATTCCAATACGCATATTGAAACTCCGTTGTTGGCCATAACCCCCGCAACACAGCCTCTCGGTCACCAGCTGCCTCAGCGTAGGGCACCAAGGCATATATAGCGCCAGTTAGCTTTTTTAGCTGCACCTCTGCTTCATAGCTAGGATAACGAAAAATAGCTATCGCCCGCTGCTCGCTCTTAGCGCGAGCAGCCGTGGGGATCATTGCGAAACGCAGTCCGTGCGCATGTGCCAGACTTTTCATCCCTGCTGAGAGCCATGCTTTTGCAAGCGGATCGCATGGCAAGGTGTCCCACTCCTTGGAAGACATATTTAGCAACTGCCTATATGCAGGCAAATTATAGGCTGTCACAATCTCAGCAACCTTTTCACTTAGAGCTTTCTGGCGTGCCTCAGTTTCGCGTTTACGCATTCAGCCTCCGAAGGAAAATGCCCCGAAAATCGAATTCGATGTAGACCTCAAATGCCCCAGTGCGCCACAACCCGAGCTCAAGAAGGAGTGTCTCCTTGATCGCACGAAGACACCGTTGACGCTCCAGCGGAAAAATGTCGACGGGTAATTTTGTGCGCGGTCCGAGATAGATCCACGCCTCACTTCGGCAATTTGCTTCACCAGAACCCGTTGACCTGCTGGGGAAGACGATCTCATCCGTATCGTGAGGCAAATTCTCAGACGGCAGCAATACGAGCCCATCACCATGCCTACGGCCCAAGTAGAAATCCGACCTTGGAATGCCCGAACGGCCAAGGAAGCCGATTCCCACCCGACGATCCCGATTCACGCGACGTACACAGGAGTAACGAAAATTACATAATGTCGACCGACCGATCTCGACCTGGGTGCTGCCGCGTTCAAGCACTTGGCACACCTGCTCTCTCGCCCGCAGCCCACTTTAGAAGAGCATCACGTGAGAAGCGCCAGTGGCCACTAGGGGTCCGATTGGCGGGAATAATTGCACTTCGTGCCAAAATTTGCACATGCGTCCTTGAACATTGCAGCATGGCCGCCGCCTGATCGCTCGTCAAAATCGGGGGAAATTCCCCTACAGCCACTCTTCCCAAACGAGAAACGTTCATAATAAGTTCCATGGTCAAGCTATCGGCAGACCTTGTGCACACCCTTAGCGCATTTCCGAATTTGTACTTTGACTTGCTGTTTTCGTGTATTGCATTGCAATATCATCTACACACACGCCTAATCACGCGTGCGATTCCAACCACTTCGGCTTCTTCCGGCAGAGTCCTGCGACCGCTTGTAAACCGTACCGCTTCCTCTAATAATCGTCGCTTCACACTCGACATCACAATCGTCACCTGGCACACAAACCGCTGCATACGGACGGGGGCACACGATCTCCATCGTAATTCGTGCCATCACCTTCCAAAATGCTCGCGAACCAAATCAATGAACTAGCAGCGGCCAACCTTGACGTTCATGCACATGGACTATGCACAATACACTGCTCGCTTTAATAAGGGAAAATACTAGATTGTGTTGCATGACGCACAAGGACCAGCTTGCCAAGATGATCGATGACGCTATTGCGAAGACCAGGTCGTCCCAACGAGAAGTGGCCCGCCTAGCCGAGGTGGATGTCTCTAGCCTTAGTAGATGGAGGCGCGGACACCAGCGTTGCCCGGCCTACCGCGTAGAAAAATTGGCCTTGGCGCTGAGGTTGGACGCTGCGGAGACAGAAACGATGCGAGACCTCGCCCTGAAGGCCGAAGCTGAAGAGCATAAGAACAAAGCTGCCCTACGATCTCTGGAGGCTCGTAGGGACATCGACCAGCTCCAGCAGTCCGTCAAACGTTTGGAAGATCGGGTCACTCAGCTTGAGAAGATTGTTGGTTTGGCCCAGCAATCCTACCTTCAGTAAAAGAGGTGGATCCAGGACATCAAGGCAAACTAGCCTAGCGCCGGCCTACAACGTCATGTGTTAACCACCCCCAACCAGCTTGTCTAGGGCGATTCAGGGCGCTATGGAGTGCGTCACCTTCCAAGACGTACGATACATCGGTGGTTGGCGATTGAAAAGAGGAAGCTTCGGCCAGAGTGCATGGTTACCCTCATGGCAAATAGTCGGCGCACCTCTAACCACGCAGCCCGACATTAAAAACATATCATCCGGCAAGCCCATCACCACAACAGTCCGAGTGAATCAAGCCACTAGTTGGACAGCCCACATTGCAGCTGGGGTCCTGGCGCGGTCGCAATCTTGCCGTCACGGTTATCATAGCCGTGTCTCTGAAGAGGGCTACGGACGACACTTGTGAGACAGGTTGAAGCGGCCGGCGAGTTTGGGAAACCATCGCAACGATGGTTTGCGGAGTTAGAAAGGCAGGTTAATGGGGACATTATGAAAGGGACACGACGCCAATCAAATTGACATCCTTTAGACCGAGCAAGATCTCTGAAATGCGGATAGGATTTTGTTCCACAGGGGTCCTCCAGTGATGAGTTATCGTTAATCCCATTCTGGCAGAGCCCCTGTGACCCTCCCAAACTCACCCCTGGTGCGTGGCTACACCTGACTAAATTCCCCACTTAAATCCGAAGTCCCAGTAATCCGATTGCGCGGTCCCTCGGTAGCTCAGCCTTCTATGGGGCGCGCAAGAATAACTTCTGTTTTTTTGGCTCCAGCTCGCGTGGGGCTGCGTAGGGTAGGCACTTCCTACGGGCATTGGGGTAGCCGAGATTGAGGCTCAAAAGAAAGTTTCTGCCAACCGCGTCTCGCGCACTCTTAGGGGTGGCATATTTCGGCGAGAACAGGTGGCATATTTCACAGGAATACGCAGCCTTCTCCCTCGGCTTCCTCTCGCGCGTCTTTATACCGGCTTCCCACTCAGCTGTGTATGGATTCCTCCTTGTCCTGCGAATCTCGGAACAGGAAAGCTAAATACTGTGGTCCGGCGCGTTCGTCAATAACACCGCGAACAATAGGCATTATGCCACGCACAGAACTATTGGCCCGGTTCAGAGACTATGTCGCGATTTGAAAACTTGTGTCCAGTCTCGATCCAAGTGGCCACAATTTCGCTAAACACGTAACCCTTCTGTGACGATCACAGCCCTTTAAAGCTAGTGACTGTCTTGGCTGACGCTGGCGTCTTGACTGTGAACTTCACGCCGTAGTTGCTGTATTGTTGCTGAACGGCTAGGTCGAAGTGGTATTTGGTGGGAGACCCCTTGACTGGGGCGAAGGTGGATGCGAAGACAGCGGCAACGCTCGCAACGCGGTTATTGCTCTTGGCGATATCGATGGTGACTGTGGCGGTGCCAGTCATTTGATACAGGGACAACGTCTTGGATAGCGCCGTAGCTAGCACTCCATTCGATGTGGACAGTGCCTTAATCAGTTTTGGATACGATATCGACGCCGTATAGACGTTTACGGCTTGGCCTCCGACCGTGGATGACCCACTTGCTGAGATCTTAGCATCGTTGATGAGGGCCGGGAGCAGGCTAGATTGTGCGCTCGTTGTGATCGTGGGCGAAACGGATGACGACGATGCACTGTTGAGTTCAGAGAAATAGTTGGATAGAGACATAACCTTCCAACCCGGAGTGACGCTAACACCGGACAGATGTATACCACCTGCATTGATGTAGACGTTATTGTTTTTGACCAGAGTTAGCAAACTGCCTTCGCTTTTACCGAGAACCGACAGATTCTCGGTCAGAGATGCGTAGCTGCCACTGGTGTGAGACGGATCGCTATACACGTCCCCAGAGATGGTGCTACCACCATATCCCTTTTTGTTGACGGTGATGTTGACCGTCTCGTTTAGATGAAACGACGTTGGGGACGCCCCTGCCACACGATATGCAGCATCCACCGCTGCTTGAGGCGATAGGTGAGCTGTACTAATAATAGCGCTTGTGCTTCCACAGGCGGACAGCAGCAGCGGCAAGGCCACGACTGCGGTCGCGGGGAGAATGATACGGCGCATCGAGTCAAAAGCTCCTTCCATGTACTGGCTCCGCGAATAGCTCGCGCTGCCCTTACATGTCATTGTAGAAGATCTGCGAAGTAGAGGTGAAGATCATCCGAGTAGTCACGAATGATCTTTGCCCTAACCTAACCCCTCGCAAACACACACCCGCACTCACGTGGCCGGGGTCCCCAACAGGCCATTGAGATTTTTGCCGCCTTCCACCGCCCGTTTTCCGCCAGAATCATCTGCTCCCAGCACGATGCTCCGCATTCACCGCTCCTTCGGCTCGATCTCACTACCTTCGGCAGTAGTACGCAGCTACGCCGGAAGACAGCTCACCCAGCCGACGATAGAACACACGCTTTGACTCATATGATGGCAACAATACACAACGGATAGTGAAAACAATCGACCTATTTGACCCCGGTACAGCCGAGGCAATTTGCACCAACATGCTTCGCTGTTACCATTTAACCTCGGCTCCATCCTTCCCCACATCAGCATCATCCGTAGTACACCAGCACATCAACGATGAGATCGGAGGAGCCAAAGAGCTCGGAGAACGAAAGCCAACAAACCCGTGGTCAGCATGGCAGTGGAAAGGAGCGAGCCGAAATGATTCAGCACAAGTCGGATGGCGAGGGTCGTGGCTACCGGGCATCGACAAGCTCGACTACGCCCACGAACCGCACAGCCAGCATGCGGCTGCGGCAACTGAGGAGGACGCTGGGCTTTGCTCCTCGCTAAACCGGAGGGCAACTCTCACCGGATCATTCCAAGCCCATGGATCAGGTAGGGGCAGGAATTCCTCAACGAAGGTCGAGGTATTCGCATAGGCAAATCGGTCGGCACTGACAAACTCACGCGGCCCTACGTCGGTCGCTCAACGAAGGTCGAGGCATTCCTCTTCGGAAGTCCAATTTACCGGGAACGTCGATTAACGTGGTCCGGGCCCTTGTCAACGCTTCGCATGTGCCCTCGCGGACGCCAATGCATCACTCGGGGTCGCTGTGGGTCGCTTGCCCTTCGGTGTAGAGGTCTTTCACCTCCTCTTTGCCGGTTTATCCTGGCACTATCGGGAACTTCTGTCTATTGGAAGAAATAATATGCCTCCCATCTCGGTGAGAGTGCATCAGAGGACAAAGCTCTTGTCGTCGAAGATCCAGATATCGTTAAGTAAATGAGGGTTCTCTTCGCCACCCATCTCTTCCGTATCGCTCTCAATGAACTCGATCGACACTTCGTTCGACAATCGTTTCTATGGTCAACAAGACCTCGCGATGTGAGCCTGGACGGCGGTAGTATAAGGAGGTGTGCGTAATCGCGACAGATCATTCCCGCGACAACTGCGACCAGCCATGGATGGCTCGCTGCACACTACAGAATCCAGCGCCGCGCTGTGCTACAGAACGGCTCCAAGCGGAAACAACCTACTCACGATGCTTTGCAATGGCTTGATCGGGTGGATGCATCTTGCCATTCATGTGATTTCCTCCCATATCTATTTTGGTCGGTCTTCGCATATTTCGGGTGGATCGTATAGAAGTTCACCACTCCACTATGGTCTACGCAAATCAACCATGAAAGAGATATTCCTTGGCAGTTACAAACGCTAAAACAGATGCCTTGTTTACACGATCCCCGTCGCGTTTCCTGCTAGCTATCCTGATCTACCTCGGGCTCATAACGATCATCTTCCGTTTGGATGAACACGACTTCCTCCGTCAAATGATTGACGCCGGTAGCGATCCCAACATATTCCTGTTCTTTTTGAAATGGTGGCCTTACGCACTAGCCCATCATCATGATCCCTTTCAGCTAACATCACTTACACATCCCTATACGTACAACGCCGCATGGATGACGTCGATACCGGCATTGGCATTGCTCACTGCACCGGTCACCTACTTCTTCGGCCCCATAGCAAGCTGGAATATTCTGGTCCTCGGCGCCCTTTTCCTCTCTTCGTTCACTATGTTTTCACTGACATGGATCATTACCTACGATCTGCTAGGCGCCTTGGTCAGTGGACTTATCTTCGGCTTTAGCACATACCAGTTTGCCGAATTAGTCCATATTAACCTCATCTTCGCATTTCCTCTTCCGCTGATCGGATTGTTAGTAACACAGTTACATAGAGGAGTTCTATCAAAGCGCTGGTTTGTCGTTAGCACAGCCATGACGCTAGCTTTTCTAGCCTATACTTCGACCGAACTATTACTAACCTACACCGTAAGTATATCATTGTTCCTTCTCATAATATTAGAGTGGGACCGACGCGTATTCTTAAACCTATTACAGCCATATTATCATGAGCTCATTCTTACTCTGTTGGCTGCCGGCATCTTAACAAGTCCACTCATTTGGTACATTGTTCGGGGAATCACTGTCGCCTCATCTAGTATCAACTCACCAACCACTTACTCGACAGATATCGTGAATCTCGTAGTGCCCACCCAGGTAACGGCACTGGGTGGCAATATCTTCGCTCCCATTTCAGCCCACTTTAGCGGCAATGCGACAGAGCAAACTGCCTATATTGGGGTTGTACTTCTCGGCCTAACCTCTGTCTCCCTTATCCGGGAATCAAAGAAGAGCCGATGGGTTCGTCCTATAGGGTTGGCGATGTTGGTTATCTTGATTCTCTCCCTCGGGCCACGCCTCCATGTTGCGGGAACTGTGACCGGGATACCGCTACCTTGGGCAGTGTTTAGTCGGCTTCCTTTCCTAGACAACGTATTACCTGCTCGCCTCATGCTCTACGTTTGGTTCCTTCTTGCGCTATGGATAGGGATTTGGTTTTCACTCTCGATAGGATGGCGCACGCGTTTGATCAGGGGCGTCCTCATACTTGTTGGTGTTTCTATGCTGATTCCTGCCGCATCCGACATCTACTGGGTGCGGCCACCGCTCTCATTCACCGGAAGCCATAAGTTAGCTGCGCTGAGATCACTCTCTGGTGGCGTGGTACGACTACCAGGTAGCCCAGCCAGTCTACCATTTCAAGACAGCTATCTCACTGCTCTCCTTTCCCTCGCTTCAAACTTTCACCTGAGCGCGACCACGGTCCCATGGAGCTACAATGTCTATCCTCACGACAATCAACTAAACCAGTGGCCTATAGAACTAAGCGCTGGGCCAACCAACTTAAAGCCGCATGTGGTAGAACAAGTCGCGGCATTTGTCGATGCTTACCGGGACCGCTACGTAGCAATTTATACCGGCAATCACCGTTGGAGAGCCCAGCTCACCCTTCTGGGTTGGAAACACTTTCAAGTCGGATCAATCCTTGTGTACCAGGTGCCGCACATACTCTTGCATGAGTATGCCAACTACGGTCTGATACACGCCAGCGTAGATTACTACCTGAGCGCACTAGAGCAAGTCGAGACGTCTTTGACATGCTATTTTAGCAAAGGCCGCTCACTTGGCACCCTGGACCCATCAACGATGGCCAGGGCAGCCTGTGCATCACAAAGACTTGTCAACCAAGGCGATATTGCAAGCAATTGGATGGCTAATGGCATTTGGGTCGGCACCTACTCAGGTGAAATAGCGATAGGAATGCAAACTACTGGGAAAGTTGCACACGCCGTCTTCACCCACTTCCATCGATCAAGCACCATATATTACTTTGACCCTAACCCGCACAAAGAGAAATTCAACTCGTTACCGGAGTTAGAAGAGGGAACCTACCTCATTTTGTTAAGTAATAAATCCCTTAGACACTAGCGAACACCACGAGTGGGATCGCCACAAAACATATGTGTGTCTACGGTGTGACATCTGCTGCGGAAGGTGGAGTGGTTGGAGCGGTGAACCCCATGCGATCCACCTCGATAGAGGACAGAGCGTATTCAGGATTTGTAAAGGTGACTGGCGAATACGGTGACAGCGTGCTCACAACGCCATTGATCTGAGTGGCTTCTACGATCCATTCAGCCGAGGTACCTGGGCCGTAGTGCTAATAGGTAGTGAATGTGCAGAATGAATGCAGCATGACACGATGATCGTATTGTCGATGGCATAATAAATCTCCCAGAGGTCCAGAGTCGTGGTTTTGTAGATGTTGATGCTGCCCTGCGCTCTCCATGATGGATGTCATTTCGTCTGTGTAGCGGGGAGTATCTCCCACCACGGTTGGATCGAGAACTCATTAGTACCGACAATTGGAGTCTCTGCAATTCCAGCCTGGATGAGGTCGCTGTTGCCGTCCACCGTCAATACCTACCCATTCCGACATCGCGCAGTATTGACTCGGTGTATCCGTTGTACCCTGATTTTGACGTCACTTGCTACGGAAATGCGGCTAAATCAGTCGATCGCGGGCCCACTTTGGTCGATTGTTTCAACCATGCAAGTCTTGAGACACACGTATTTGCTTTGTACGGCCATTTCTATCAGCCATAGCTCACCGTGAAGGAATTATTGGATATATTAGATGGAGAAGAAACAACGCTTCCGTTTTGGACCATGAATACTTCCGTCTGCTGATCGACACCACCAGACGGCGCAAGGTTGTATTCAGGATTTGTAAAGGTGACTGGCGAATACGGTGACAGCGTGCTCACAACGCCATTGATCTGAGTGGCTTCTACGATCCATTCAGCCGAGGTACCTGGGCCGTAGTAGTATTGATAAGTGGTGAATGATTCGTCGTTCGTATTATCCAAGACCTCGATCCCCCAAAGATCAGCGGTAGAAGTGGCAAAAATATCGACGGTAACGCTATCGCCAGCGCTGACCTGTATTGACGTAATATCTGTCTGGGAGGCTGGGAGTATCTCCCACCACGGTTGGATCGAGAACTCATTAGTACCGACAATTGGAGTCTCTTCAATTCCAGCCTGGATGAGGTCGCTGTTGCTAGCCCCGTCAATACCTACCCATTCCGACATCGCGCAGTATTGACTCAGTGTATCCGTTGTACCCTGATTACAGATGGAGGGCTGCGGACTCGTGAGGCTTGCAACGTTGAAGGTGGCGCTCACACCGTCGAAAGGCCCACTAAGGGCAGCATATCCGGACCAATTAGGTGAATTAGAAGTCGAAAACTGCGGATTAGTTACAAGACTGAGGTTCGTCGTCGTTGACTGAGCGCTAGCGTCGGCAACTGTAATGGCTAGGGAGGCTGTCCCTGCGTAGCCTGCGGTTCCACTGATAACTCCTGAAGTTGACATTGAGAGACCGGCCGGTAATCCTGTCGCAGACCAAGTGTAACCACCATCGCCACCTGTGGCACTGAGCGTCGTGCTATAAGCCTGGTTCGAAGTAGCGCTAGGAAGCGATGTCGTTGTGATGGAAATAGGTGGGTTTGTAACGAGCGATAGCGAGACTGTCGACGATATTTCGGCTGAATCGGTAACTTTGATCGACACTGTACTGGTTCCAGCGGTGGTGGGTATACCACTAATCACTCCTGAGGTTGAGATCAAAAGACCGGCTGGAAGTCCAGTAACGCTCCAACTGTAGGAACCACTACCGCCACTTGCCGCCAAGGTCGTCGAGTAGCTCTGGTTCACCGTCGCCTGCGGCAACGTAGTCGTAGTCACGCTCAATGGATCTTGTGATAGTGTGCCGCCACCAACGTAGTACCCCAGCACATCAACGATGAGATCGGTGGAGCCAAGGGAGTTATAGAAGGCTACCTGGCCACTAGAAGAGACGTTGACGACGACAAGGTTGGGCACGGTGTCTCCTTGGGTCCAGTTCAAGTCTGAGACGATCGGGGGTGAGGTCAGGCCCGCTGGATAGGCGGTTAGGTAGCTGGTGGCGGTGGTGTTGGTGACGGTGACGTTCAAGACAACAGCGGATGCATTGGTTGGTACTCCCCCACTGGTGGCTCCTGATGGGTTGGTA
>NZ_DAHVNP010000063.1 GCF_027319265.1 Ferrimicrobium sp.
GCCAACTTCGGGGTATCAACCTCGTCGGTGCCGACCTCGTTGAGGTCTCACCGAGTTACGACCACGCTGAGATCACCGCGATCGCAGCCAGTCACATCATCTACACCATGATCGGACTCATGACCGCAACCATGGTCTAGCAGTTCTGGACTGGGATCTCGGGCATAGCTCTCTCAGTCCTTCGCGCTCTTGAAACGGGCGTCACCGGCTCACGATCACTTTTCGTTCATCGGGTCGCCTCGGAGACCGATGATCATCTCAACTTGTCGTAGCATAGGGGTCGTCATCTTCTAGAGCAAGGCGATCCTACAACCATGGGTGCCTGGGTCCACCAGCGCACAACAAACTGGGCCATATCACAGCCGACGTCGCCTGGGCGGGCGCGACCAGCGCGTGAGTCGGTAAAGCTTGCTCACGCACGCACGATGGTCGAAGCAACGATCGTGGTTGGTGCCGGGTGAGTCACTCGACGCCGAGAGGTCACGGTGCCGGGGACGCCGATACAGACGAAGCCAGATCCAGCCAGGATCAAGCGACGCCGCCACGCTCGAGCCCTAGCAGTCTCGCTTAGCCGTTCACACCCTCTGGAATCGAGAGCGAGCCACTCTTGACAAATCCGCGCGTTCCATCACGCCAGAGCGTGATCGTGGTGTCATTTGGATTAGCCGCAACGACGAGAGCATGACCACCACTGGAGATCCCAATTCCCTGACCCTCCTTTGGTCCGCTTCGGTCGGCGAGGAGGGCTCCGGTTGGCGAGTACTCGATGACTTGACTCTTCCCGCCCGCCAAGGGAACCAGCACCCAGTCGCCACTCGCAGAGACCGCAAAGGAGGGAGAGGCGATGGGTCGTCCATGAAGCTTGGCCATCGGCGCCCCAGCAGGCGATCCGACCAGACTGACCTCATCGGCGCCACCCCCAACGGGGGCGAGCACCGCTGCCGCCACCGATTCGGTTCCGTTAGTAAGGTCCCCCACTGCGGAGAATCCAAGGTATCGGTACCCCTTTGGGGGACGCTCGGCGACGATACTTCTCGTCAACGGGGAGACGAACGCGACCTCCGAACCGGAGCGACACGCCGCGAGCAGCGTTGGATTTGAGAAGGAGCCCGTAAGGCTCTCGTACACGGGAGCTCCACAGTGCACCGTGGCCCCAAGGTGCAAAAGGGTGGGATTCGTGGCCAGCATCTGCGTCACCGAACCCGTCGCGCTAATTCTGACGAGTTCCTGATTACCAGCCCCATGCGCCTTCGAACCAACGATCGCCATGGCATTGTTGCCATCGACAGGAAGGATCGATCCGGGGAAGGGCGCCACCGCCGTGGGAAGCTCAGCGGCGTGCCAGTCATCGATGGGCCCGACATAGATCGGGCTCACATAGAGCTCAAGGTGAGCCATCACCGCCGCCCAGCTGG
Source organism: Ferrimicrobium sp. (assembly GCF_027319265.1). Lineage (NCBI taxonomy): Bacteria > Bacillati > Actinomycetota > Acidimicrobiia > Acidimicrobiales > Acidimicrobiaceae > Ferrimicrobium > Ferrimicrobium sp. Next base: position 1,416 of record NZ_DAHVNP010000063.1, read on the forward strand.
TTCTCCCACCTGGGGTCAGCGCGAGGCTCACTCCACCGCGGGTAGAGACTCCCTGCGGCGTCATCAGGCGGAGAACGCCACTTTTTGCCTCAAGGACTTGCCCGTGCTGGTAGGCCTGCGCCTCAGTAAAGAGGTTACCCGATGGTGATTCGAGCACCGTGGCATAGTTCGCAGCGAGTGATTGCGGTCCACGATGAGCGCTCACCGCAACCGACGAGCTGCCACACGCTGCCAGGACAAGACTCCCTACCCCCAGAGAGAGGGCCAACTTCGTAAGTGGTCGAATCTTCACCAGGCGACGCTCACCCTCCATGCACGGCATGGACTTCCAGTAGCAGGAGGCGCGCCTGGGGCTTGGAGATCCTTCACTGCACTCCCTTCACGAGTGAATCCACCAATGAGGCAAAACTCGACTGGATCGCATTGGTATCGGAGGGATCTGCCGGAATCATCCACCGCTCGACTCCCGCACGATCCACGATGTAGACCAGGTCAGGGTGGACCACCATCACCCCATTTTGGGGCACCGAGAGTCCCACACCATAGCTCTGCCAAACAGCAGCCAAGCTTTTGAGCGATGGACTGGTCAAGAAGTACCAGTTCGGCAAGGATGCCATGCCTTCGCGGTCGGTGAACAGATGCACTGCACTCACCGAGTGAAAGATTGGATTAGCCGCGACAGCGATTACGTCCGTGTTGGCTCGCTCAGCCGGCGTGAGCTGTTCATCAGCCTGCCGCAGTTCAGAGGCGATGAGAGGACAGGTGTCGGTACAGACCGGATCCAAGAAGGTCACGATCAACGTCTTACCCTTAAACTGCGACGATGAGACCGGAGTACCCGACTGGTCAAGCAGTGTAAAGGGTGCCGCCGGCCGATCGATCTGAAAAGGCGCACCAGAGGTCGCTAGCGCCGCCTCGATCGAGTAGCTGGTATCGGCTGCCGAGAAACCAAGCGGCACCAAGCCCACGGCGGCGAGGACGACGACCCACATGCCAAAGAGTCGGCCCGCCTGACCCAGCGTCTCTGGCCACAGATGCACTGGCGCATGCTCGGGCACCTCCGCAGAGGAGAGCCCCATCACCATCGCAACCACCAGGAGCAACTCGGGGATCATCGAGTTGGGATCAGTGCCGGTACCTCCAAGGAAACCGAGATCTTGAACGAACCACCAGACCAAGACGGAAAAGACGGCAAAGACGGGGACGCTTACTCGGAGACCCCGTCGTAAGATCAACGAGATACCAACCATGACGAGTATCGCCACCGTCAGGCCGTTGAGGACTTCGCTCCCATGAGCGCCCAACAGCCGATGGAATCCTCGTAGACTCCCGGCGATGATGGCGGGCTGGGGAACGGCCGCCATCGACTTGACCATGTCAGGGATCTGGAAACTCCAAAAGCCTCGACCAGGCAACGCCTCCTGAACCCCAAAAGCGATCAACATGAGACCGATACCAGCGAGCACCCAACGGGGGAGCTTGTCCCGCTGCCACCAGGCATAGGGCGCGAGCAGGATGAGCGCCCCAACGGCATAGAACAAGACTCCACCAGGAGCGCCAAAGAGCCAGGAGCCACCGTGACCAAAGGTCTGCCCCATCGCCTCCCCAAAAACCCAGACAAAGAGGCCCCATCCGGCTGCCAAGACATAGCCAAGGCGAGCGAACCAGCCCTCTCGCCCCAGTACAAGCCAGAGCCCAATCGCGATCTGCAGCCAGATCACCCCTGAGGCCGACCAGATAGGGTGACGAATCCAAGCGTCGGTCCCCCACCCCATGAGGGTCACCAGCCAATGGGGTTGACCCACCTGGGTTGGCGTTACCACCTGGGAGATCATCGACGAAGGCATCGCACTCTGCAGCTGCAGCAGCCCATCGAGAATCCAGAGTGCGCCAAAACCATAACGCAAGACGGCACGTGCACGCGGCTCCCGAACCCGCACAGCGACACCGGCCTCATCTCCACCTCGCACCGCGAGTGCCGGCGTGCTACGAAACGCGGTACCATAGAGCAGGAAACGCGCGGCAATCAAGACAAAGGCGACCACCGCCAGCAACAGTGCCTCCAACGCGACACGGTGATAGAACGGAGCCGCTAGCCCAAATGAGCCAAGGCTCGGATTCCCCATCCCAGGCATCTTTTACTCCTTTATGCATCCACGGCGCGAGCCGCGACTCCTCCGATTCTACCGTACTCATCCCAGTAACCAAGAACCTCGAACTCGACGATGCCGCCATCTGTATACCGAAAACCTTCAGTTTTCTCACAACTCCAACGGGTCGAAGCGGAAGCGGCAGCTGCGGCTATCGCTTGGCCAGTTGCCCTTGGCCAGCCGTTCATGCAGGTCAATAGCCTTATCAGCAACGAAAAGACAACTCGAATCAGACTCGATGATCACCTCAATACCCTCGAACAGTTCACGCGGTTGTGCATCCACAAGCTGGCGGGCCCGTAGCCCGCTCAACCGTGCGATGGACCTCGATGGGGGCAACCCCAAACGTTGGCGTGACGCCAGTTCCCGCTTATAGAGCGGTCGAAGATTGCGTGCGGTGAGACCGCCAAGGAGATCATCGTCGGCGCCATCGGTGAAGAGAAGGAGATGATCGGCGAGCGCCGCACCACGATTGCAATAGTAGAGTGCAAGAGCGAGGCCCTCCAGCGAGGAGACACCATAGAAAGACTCAACGTTGAGGAGTGCAACCACGTCACTCTTTTCAATGCGGTCGAGCAGACCATAGCCACCAACGACGATCTTCCATGTCGGTGAGGGATCCCCATCGCCAGTGATCACCTCCACCGCGACGTTGGTAGCGCCAGCCAGCAACGCGCGCACCCGCTCCGCCGAGAGCGAACTCATCGCTACCTTCCGACTTGCGCACTGAAGACAGCGCAGCGGAAAGCGATCCTGACAACTTGGACACCGCATCGCATCGACAACCATGCCGTGTCGCACCAACGCGAGGCGTTCACTCACCCCCGGACGTTCTACCTCGAGAGGCAGTGGTGCAAGGGGGATGTGGCACGTTGGACAGCGCTGGAGTGTCTGACAACTCTGACAACGAAGCCAGCCACGCCAGCCAGCACTCGGCACGATCACCGCTAGACGCCGCGACGGGTCGCGCCCCAGACCTCGATCGATGATCGCACCGACCACGCCGCGACCCGGATCGAGCTCCGCCGTCCGTACGATATCGAATCTCGGCCACCGTTGGGCCTCAATCCGAAACGGTTCGCGATAGACCTTCGCGCTGGCCGCCACTGCCAACGGTGGAGCGGCAGTGATGACCGTCACTCGGATCCCCTCGAGAGCCCCTCGTAGTCGGGTGACCTCGAGACCACCAGCATACGGAGACGACTGTTCTCGCATGTTTGGGTCGACAGGATCGAGAACGACGAGATAGTCGACCGGGTCCAACGGCGCGAAGGCGGCAAAACGGCTCCCCACCACAACCTCGATCTCCCCCAACGCGATCTTGGACCAGTCAGTCTCCACATCGCCAGCGTTATGGCCCTCTTGCATCAGCGCCAGCAACATCCGTTCGCGTTGGCGCTGCGTCGGGCACACAATGATGCCGTTGGCCCCCGCATGCGCGCGCACATAGGTCAGTGCCGCCTCAACCGAACTGACCCCAATCGCGTGCCAAAGGAGATCAATAGGGGCTAACGTGACCGGCCAGGGGAGTAGCTCACCGAGGGCACCATACCACAACGGTGCCTCGTCATCCCCCTCGCCTTCTCCACCTGGAGTGTCGGCGCTGTTGGCGTTGGAACGGGTACCGTTAGCACTGGTGCAGCTGGCGAAGTCGCTAGCACTCCTGCCGCCATCAGCCGAGATGCCACGACCCGGAGCACCCTCTTGAGAGACGTCGATTGGATCCCCCACCCCATCGGCGTAGCGCTCGTTCAACACCGCAATCACGGAGGCTGCATCTCGTATCCGGCGACTCCTCGACTTACGAAGAAAATAGACCGGTGAGCAGACATACCACCGCGATGCCAGCAGGGCTAGTTCAAAGACGCGGCGACTGACACTTGGACGCCGACGCCGCAGGACCTCCTTGAGCTCCGCCGTGGTGTCATCGACGGTGATGGCAACCACCCATGCGACAATGCGCCTAGTCTGCAGTTCGACGATGACCTCATCACCAAGCTGGGGGGTGCCGAGTTGCGTCGGCCAGCGGTAGCGGTACGGTCCCGGCCGCCCGACAATCTCGACGACGACTTCAACGACGCTAGAGGCCAAGCTCCGCCTTGAAGGCATCCAATCGCGAGGTCTCCTCCCAGGTAAAACCAGCCGAGGTGCGACCAAAGTGTCCATAGGCGGCAGTACGTCGATAGATGGGACGACGAAGATCAAGCGCCTCAATAATGGCGGCAGGGCGAAGGTCGAAGATCGTGCGGATCGCTGTCTCGATCTTGGCGGGGTCAACGACCTCAGTGCCAAAGGTGTCGACCATAATGGAGACCGGGTGGGCAACACCGATCGCATAAGCGATCTGGACCTCACAACGACTCGCCGCTCCGGAGGCGACCACATGTTTGGCAACCCAACGGGCTGCATAGGCAGCTGATCGATCGACCTTTGAGGGATCCTTCCCCGAGAAGGCCCCTCCGCCGTGCCTTGCAGCCCCACCATAGGTATCGACGATGATCTTGCGACCGGTCAGACCAGTATCCGCATGGGGCCCACCGATCTCGAACCGGCCGGTGGGGTTCGTCAGCACCTCCATGCCGTCTACGTCGATACCGCGAGGGAGCATTGGTTCGATGACGATGGAGGTCAAGTCTGGCTTGAGTAACGTCTCTAGGTCGATACCCGCCTGATGCTGCGTAGAGATGAGCACCTTATCGATACGGACCGGACGATAACCCTCGTACTCGACCGTGACCTGAGTCTTACCATCTGGACGCAGGTACGGCAACAGTCCCGCGCGTCGCACCTCCGTCAATCGCTGTGCGAGGCGGTGAGCAATCCAGATCGGCAACGGCATCAGATCAGGGGTCTCATCACAGGCGAACCCAAACATCATCCCCTGGTCACCAGCACCGAGTGACGAGAGTGGATCACCCTGACCGGCCCGCCGCTCGTAGGCCGTCAGCACACCGTTAGCGATGTCACGCGACTGTTCGTCGAGAGAGACCACCACGCCACAGGTGTTGCCGTCAAAACCATAGGTCTCGTTGTCATAACCGATATCACAGATCGTGCGACGCACGATCTTCGGGATGTCCACATAACCCTCGGTAGTGATCTCCCCCGCTACGACGACGAGACCGGTGGTAAGGAGTGTCTCGCAGGCGACACGAGAGACCGGGTCCTGGGTGAGTATCTCATCGAGAATGGCGTCAGAGATCTGATCGGCCATTTTATCGGGGTGCCCCTCAGTCACGGACTCCGAAGTGAATAGGTATGAACGCATAATGCTCCCAACAGTTGCAAATCTGCACCCAGTCTAGACCTCAGTCAGTGCGGCAATCGCCGTGAGGATAGCACTCGCGATCTCCGTCTTTTTGGCGAGAGGGAGGTGTTGGGAACGCCCCAGACGATCGAGGAGATAGACCGCATTGGTCGTAGAACCAAACTCCGACCCTGGAACAGCCACATTGTTGCCCACCATGAGGTCGACACCCTTGGTGGCAAGTTTATGAGCCACGCTCTCCTCAAGCCTCTCAACCTCAGCCGCGAATCCGACAATGAGCTGCCCTTTGGTACGATGGGCGACAAGCTCAGCCAAGATATCCGGGTTCGGAGTCAACGATAACTCCAGCCGATCCCGATCGGCCCGCTTGACCTTACCAGCGAAGGGCTCTGCGATCCGATAATCAGCGACAGCAGCACTCATGATCAACAGGTCAGCCTCCGACTGCGCGCTGCGCATGGCCGCCAACATCTCCTCGGCGCTCTCAACCCGGATCACCTCGATCAGATCGGGCGGCATCGGCGGATCCACGGTGGCGACACAGCGCACCGATGCACCGGCGACGGCTGCCACTTTGGCGAGCGCATACCCCTGACGTCCGCTCGAGCGATTGCCGACGTAGCGGACAGCGTCAATCGGCTCGCGGGTACCGCCAACCGATACCGTCACCCGCCAACCCGACAACGACTTCGCGGTTGGCTTGAGCCAGTATCGGACTGCCTCGACAACCCACGAGGGATCGACGAGACGCCCAACACCGACGTCACCACCAGCGAGTCGGCCCTGTGTCGGTCCGATGACATGCACGCCATCTGCGATCAAGGTGGCGATATTGCGTTGGGTCGCCTTGGCTTCCCACATCGCTGAATGCATCGCTGGTGCGAGCACGACCGGGCCATCAAAAGCAAGGATCAGTGTCGAAGCAAGATCATCCCCAAAACCATTGGCCATCTTGGCCAGGAAATCAGCGGTGGCTGGCACCACCACCACAAGGTCAGCCCACTCGGCTAACTCGGTGTGCGGGGATGGTGAGGCCCCAAACATCACACGGTAGGGGGGCCTATGGGCCGTAGCGGCGACGGCTTGAACCCCGACAAACTGCTCCGCAGCCTCAGTGAGGACCGTCTCCACTTCGTAACCCGAGTCGATCAGCGTGCGAATGACCTCAAGTGACTTGAACGCCGCGACACCCCCGGTGATGAGAACGACGACACGGGGGCTTCGGGTATTACTCTGGTTCGTCGTCGTCGATCGGCTCCTCGACTACTTCCTCAGGAAATTCTGGGACAATCTTGCCAGCGGCGATCTCATCGAAGGCCAGGGAGAGTGACTTCGCAGCATCTGACTCCATCTGCGGTGGGATCAACGTTCCAAGGCCATCGCCGAGCCGACTACGGTACTCATTGATCTGGCGCGCTCGCTTGGCTGCAAGGGAGACGAGGATAAATTTTGATCCTGTCTCCTCAAGAAGGACCTCGATCGGTGGCATAAGCATCGATCTTGAACGTTCCATAGTTGGCTCCTCAATGTTGTAGAACTCTGTCTGTCGTAGAGCTCTGTATGATGTAGAACTCTGCAACCGGGGCGGACGCTCCGTGACACACCAGCAAATACCGGCCTACCACGACCGCTATTCTAGTCGTCTGCAATGGATTCACCTCTGTGCTAATCATCTCTGTGCTAAAACATCTGCCCACTAATGGACAGAGCTTGAGGTCTCTTCGCACGCGGCCCCTCGGTCTCAGTACCCGTGATTTGTTGCCCAGGCAAGGACTCTGGCTACCTGACGGTCTAGGTCTTGTTTCTGATCCGCGGAAGACACTCGCGCAGATATAACGGCAGACTTGGATATAGACGGCTGTGACTCTACATCGCCCGCCAAGGTGATCCCTAGGTCCATGTAGTCGGATACACAACGATGTGAGTAACTCTGTGACATCGCGGACAAGGTCGTTGTCTACCTCGGCTGAGTCTACCACAACCAAGTTCCTTGACTGGGCCGCAAGCGCGGCCTCTATGAAGTCGGCTCCAAACCGACAGAGGCGATCTCGGTGCTCAACCAGAATGTTTTCCACTTCTGGATCACTCAATAGTGACAAAACCTTGCGTCCATGTCCATTGAGAGCGGAGCCAACTTCGGTTACTACGCGGTCCACCGAATAACCATGTTCGGTAGCGAAAGCTAGTACTCGTGCCACTTGTCTGTCTAGGTCTGGTTTCTGGTCAGAGGAGGATACTCGCACATAGATAACCGACGATCCATGTTTTGGATCTTCCGATGCTAAATCTCCAACCAGGATGAGCTGGCCAACCTTGGGTGCTGGGACAGGCGACTTCTCTGTCCGATACCATCTATATGCGGTTTGTGGATGTATACCCTGGGACAGTGCCCAATCACGCAGGTTCATTACTTATCATTATGGTGTATCTCTACGACAACTGTTGGAACCCTGATGAGCTTTCGCGATGAAACTGCCCCTCGCCTTGCCTATGCCATCAGTATTCCCGAAATATGGCAGGTCATGAAGGGTTTGGCAGGCGATGCCCTTCCTGTGGCGACACGCATCACATGAGTGGCAGCGGTTTTCGGATTGTGCCGAGAACTGATGGAGGCGACTCTCGTATACGGCACCGAGTTGGCCGGGAAGATCGATGCCAAACACAGCGCAACCGATGAGGCCTAAGCACAGCATTGACGCAAGCACGATCCATAGACAGAGATCCCGGGGAAATTGAACATCACACAAACATCACGGAACGCTTGAGCAATGAAGCTCGCGGTTGCTCTCAAAACTTTTCACGGTTGGGCAATCCGATTCCCGTGGCTTGACTCGGGTATCTACAACTGGCAAATAATGCGGCATTACTGCTATGCTGTCAATGTGGCTAAAGAGAAGACTTTTATCGTGGTCCAGAGTCGGGGGGTAATCGCAATTCCACCAGCGATCCGGCGCCGCTTAGGCTTGGACCAGGCAGGTGCACAGGTCGAGGTGATCGAGCGCGACGGAGAGATCGTTCTTCGTCCACACCTCGCAGTGCCAATGGACCAGGCGTGGTTCTGGTCCGAGCGTTGGCAGCAGCTAGAACGCGAGGCCGACGAAGCCATCGCCTCCGGGCATGTCACTGACGCGGACGGCATCGACGAACTGCTGGGCGAACTTGACTCGTGAGATTCGAGAGAACCGATCCGTTCAAGGCCGACTATCGGCGACTCTCCGAACAAGAACGCCAGCTATTTCGCGATGCGGCTCGCCAGTTTAACATAGCCTGTGAACGATTCGTCGAGACTAAGGGTCTGGCTACGTGGCCAGCCAACCTGCGCGTCAAGCCCGTCGTGAACGCTCCGGGTGTCTTCGAGATGACGTGGAGCTTTAGCGGTCCAGATGGTCGGGCAACCTGGCAATGGATAACCTTGCAAGACGCTAAGGGTGAGGCGGTACCCGCAGTACGTTGGCGAAGACTAGGGAGTCACAGGATCTTCCATCAACCGTAAAAGGAGCAAACCAGAGGGTTGTATGGTAGTCGCGATCCACCTCGCCCATGGGCCTGCCCGGACAAGCACCACAGAGCGAAGCTTCACCTGTACTATCGCAACTCCATCCTCGCAAGAGAAGGCGTCCCCAAGAGATCTCACGGTTATTGGCCTCGATCTGGCCGGTTCCTACCGGCTGCGTCTTGCGTACCGTTCTTCGCAACGCCACCGCGGTGGGGTGAGCAAGTTCACCTCAGCAAGATCGCCTGAAAACAATTGCCTTCCTGTGGTGAGGAAAAGTGTACAGCAGAACATACCGGGTCGCCCTGAAATGAAGGTCCCGCTCCAACCAACCACCCTCGCAACCAGCTACCGATTCCTCGTCGCCTCTGATGTCGCCCAAGCGCTTCTTTCCGAAGATCCCGTTACGGTTATCACTAGCCGGCCCTCACACGATCAGCAGCTTCTCACGGATGCCGACAAGGGGCCATGAGGTCATTCGAGGTCGGAGAAGGCAGTGACGCTATTCACGTATGCGACGCAAGACCACGACCGTGTGCCCCTATTGCGACATCACCAAGGGCCTTGCCAATTCGCATTGGCGACGCGAAGGGTATCCACGTACTGTGCCCGTTGCCATGTGGCGGCATCGTTGCCCTGGGAAACCGCGAGTAGGCCCCGAACCTGATCAAGTGCCACAAACCCCTTCCGGGCCATCCATAGTGTAAGCCCCTCCGCGAGACTCTCGGCATACGCTGGCCCATGACGAAGGAGCGCTGAGGTGGTCATCACCACATCAGCACCGGCAAGAAGATAGCTCACGACGTCCTCAACCCCCTCGACCCCGCCACTCGCTCCGATGGCAGCCTGGAGATGTCCATGCAACAGCGCCACCCAGGTCTGTGGAAGACGAGACTCGACAGGATTTGAGAGATCAACGCTAGGAATCACCTCCAGTGCCTCGGGGTCGATCCGAGGATGCGGGAACCGGCTAAAAAGCACCACCGCATCGGCGCCAGCCTCATCGAGACGGGATGCCATCTCCGCAACGGAGCTAAAGAAGGGGCTCAACTTCACCGCAACGGGCACGCGCACCGCGGCCTTCACCTGCTGGAGGATCTCGACATGGAGGTCCTCGACTCTGCGTCCATCGATACCTGGACCAACAGGCACCATATGGATGTTGAGCTCAATCGCCGCCGCACCAGCGTCCTCAATCTCTCGGGCATGCGCGGTCCAACCGCCAGGTGTCGCGCCGTTGAGACTCGCGATCACCGGCACCTCAGCCGTGGTCACAGCCTGTTCGAGTAACCGGAGATAGTGCGTAGCCTTCTTGGATGGCAACGGATCAGGAAAGTAGGATAACGATTCAGCGAAGCTCTCGGATCCGACCTCCAGGAGTCGAGCTCGTTGCTCTGCATCGGCAAGCAACTCCTCCTCGAACAGTGAGTGCATGACAATCGCACCGACGCCTCCCATGGAGAGACGTCGCACCCCGTCGAGGGTGTAGGTCAACGACGATGCCGAGGCGACAATGGGATTCTTCAGGTCAATACCCATGTAGGTGGTCGATACATTCATACTCGGTCCCTGCGCCCATCCATTGGGAAGCGATGGGCCGGGCGCGTTGCCATCTCTTCGTAGGTTGCCCACCGTTGGTCGACCGCCTCTTGGGCCAACCTAGCCAGACGAGCCGCTTCGCTAGGATCCGAAGAGGCAAGCATCGAGTAGCGGAGCTCTCGCTGTGCGTACTCGGAGAACGCCAAGCGAGGTCGCGGCGAATCCAGCAGAAATGGGTTTTCACCAACAGCGCGCAGAATCGGATCGTAACGCACCAAGGGCCAGTAGCCACTGGCAACAGCCCGATACTGCTGGTCCAAACCCTTGCTCATGTCGATCCCATGGGCGATACAGTGACTGTAGGCAATCACCAACGATGGTCCCTCATACGCCTCTGCTTCGCGAAACGCCTGCAACGTCTGCTGCGGATCCGCTCCAATCGCCACCCTGGCAACATAGACACTTCCATAGGCCATGGCCTGCAACGCAAGGTCTTTCTTCTCTGATGTCTTCCCCGCCGCCGCAAATTTCGCTACGGCCCCAAGAGGTGTCGCTTTTGACATCTGCCCGCCGGTGTTCGAGTAGACCTCTGTATCGAGAACAAGGATGTTGACGTCACGACCGGAGGCCAGGATGTGGTCGACACCACCAGAACCGATGTCGTACGCCCAACCGTCCCCACCAACAATCCATACACTCCGCCTTCGGAGGTGATCGACAACACTCGAGAGATCACGCGCGACCGGGGTATCGAGTTGTGCAAGGCGACGTTTGAGTTCATCGAGACGCTCGCGCTGTTCCTGGAGCTCTGACTCTGTCCGCTGGGGGGCTTGGAGGATCGCATCTACCAGATCGGCCCCCAGCTCATTGCGCAGCGTGCCAACGCGCTCTCTGGCGAGCTCGGTGTGCTGGTCAGCGGCCAGGCGAAAACCTAGTCCAAACTCGGCGTTGTCCTCGAAAAGTGAATTTGACCAGGCTGGCCCGTGGCCGGTGGAATCCTTCGTCCACGGTGTGGTTGGCAAGTTGCCACCGTAGATCGAGGAGCAACCAGTCGCATTGGCGATGACGGCTCGCTCACCAAAGAGCTGCGAGAGCAGCTTCAAATAGGGGGTCTCACCACAACCCGCACACGCTCCAGAGAACTCGAATAGCGGCTCGAGAAACTGCGTACCACGGACAGTACCAAAGTCAATCCTGGATCGCTTCATGGGCGGGAGCGACTCGAAAAACGCCACCGCGCTCCGCACCGACTCCATCTCCTCACCCCTGGGGGCTGGATTGATGGCTCGTCGGCCCTGTCCACCTGGGACCGTAACCGGACAAGCCTCAACGCAGAGTCCGCACCCAGTACAGTCCTCTGCGTACACCTGAAGCGTGTAGGAGGTTCTTGGCAAACCTTTCGCCCTCAACGGAGCCGTCTTGAATCCGACCGGTGCATCCACAAGCCGGGATGTCGAGTAGTACTTCGACCGAATCACACTGTGCGGGCACACAAAACTACAGTTCCCGCACTGAATACAGGTTTCGGGATCCCAGTCGGCGATGATATCAGAGACGTTGCGCTTCTCAAAGGCGGCGGTACCGCTGGGCCAGGTACCATCCGCAGGCATCGCGCTCACCGGCAACTCGTCACCGCCCCCAGCCATCATCTTGGCGACGACATTCCTCACGAACTCCGGTGCACTCGCAGGGACACGGGGCGCTACCTCGCTGGTAGAACTCACCTCCTCGGGAATATGGACGCTCTTGAGCTCCTGCTGGGCGCGTTCTACCCCCGCAAGGTTGGCCTCGACCACCCGCTCTCCACGTCGCGCATAGCTCTTGCGTATGAAGGCTTTGACCTGCTCGATACCCCGCTCTCTGTCCATCACACCCGACAACATAAAAAAACACGTCTGCAGTACGGTGTTGACCCGACCACCGAGTCCCACCTCCGTGGCAATGCGACCCGCATCGATCACAAAAAGCTGGATATGCTTGGTGATCAATTGCTTCTGCACCTGCCGAGACAGCATCTGCCACACCCTGTCTGGCGGGTAGGGCGAGTTCAGCAACAGCGTCGCACCATGCCCAGCGATGTTGAGTACCTCCGGGTGCGATAGGAACTCGAAACGATGGCATCCGATGAAGCTAGCCTCGGTGATCAGATAAGGGGCATGGATGGGATGATTCCCGAAACGTAGGTGCGATACCGTCTCGGAACCCGACTTCTTAGAATCGTAGACGAAATAGCCCTGGGCAAACATATCGGGCTCAGACCCGATAATCTTGATCGTATTCTTGTTGGCCCCAACCGTACCGTCGGAGCCAAGACCGAAGAACACTGCTCGCACGGTGTCCGCTGGCTCAATATCAAACGATGCGTCGTAGGGGATACTGGTTCCAGTGACATCATCGTTGATGCCAACCGTGAAGCGCCGTCTTGGTTCATCACGGGCGAGTTCGGCGAAGATACCGGCCGCCATTGCCGGGGTAAACTCCTTGGAGGAGAGACCATATCTCCCGCCGATCACCAACGGCATGACACCAACCTCACCGCACTGGTGGGCTTCCGCGATCGCGCCGAGGAGATCGAGAAAGAGCGGTTCGCCGAAGGACCCTGGCTCCTTCGTTCTATCGAGGACCGCGATGCTTCGAACGCTAGCTGGCAGCGCCTGGACAATATCCTCGGCAGGGAACGGCCGATAGAGACGTATGGTGAGAACTCCCACCCGCTCGCCGTTGGCACATAGGTTGGTCACCGTCTCACGAAGGGTCACCGCACCCGAGCCCATAGCGACCACCACACGTTCAGCCTCAGGGTGTCCCACGTACTCAACCAAGCGGTAACGCCTACCGGTCCTCTCGGCAAAGTGGTCCATCGCGGCTGCAACGATCCCAGGCGTCGCGGCGTAGTACGGATTCACCGCCTCACGTGCTTGGAAGTAGACATCGGGGTTCTGTGACGTACCTCGGATGAAGGGGTTTTCAGGCGACATCGACCGGGACCTATGCGCTCGGATGAGTTCAACCGGAACCAGAGCCTTAAGATCCTCATCCGAGAGGGTCTCGATGGTATTGAGTTCGTGCGAGACCCTGAAGCCATCAAAAAAGTGGACGAAGGGGACACGAGCCTCTAGGGTGGCTCGTTGCGCGATGACCGCTAGATCGTGCGCCTCCTGCACGGTGGCGGAGGAGAGCATGGCAAAGCCCGTTTGGCGCACCGCCATGACATCGGAATGGTCGCCGAATATCGATAACGCCTGCGCAGCGATTGAACGTGCAGCGACATGGAACACCGTTGAGGTCAACTCGCCAGCGATCTTGTACATGTTCGGGATCATCAGCAGGAGTCCCTGTGATGCCGTGAATGTCGTCGACAGCGCACCACCCTGCAGGGACCCGTGCATCGCACCGGCAGCGCCGGCCTCACTTTGCATCTCGATCACCGTGGGAACACTGCCCCAGACATTCTTCACGTCTCTACTCGACCACTGATCAGCAAGCTCCGCCATCGGTGAGGCCGGGGTGATCGGGTAAATGCAGCAAATCTCATTGAGCCGATAGGCTACGAAGACCGCAGCCTCGTTCCCATCTACCGTTACTCGCATCACCGCACCTCAGGAATCATCTCAATAGCGTGAACCGGGCACTGCTCGAAGCAGCTCCCGCAGCCGGTACAACGGTCGTAGTCAAAACGGTAGCGCTGACCCACCCCAAGTTTGATCACCGCATCCTCCGGGCAGGCCCCTAAGCAGCCATCGCATTCAAAGCAGTTCCCGCAGGAGAGACAACGAGCAGCTTCATAGGTCGCCTCCTCTGCCGATAGCCCCGCCACAACCTCAGCGAAGTCGACGACCCGCTCATCCGGCGCAAGCTCGGCCTGGGTGCGGCGCTGTGTAGCACCGAAGTACCAGAGATGGAGGGTATCAAAGGTGGCGGTCTGTGGCTTGGGTTGGTCCACATCATGTCGATGTGCGAGCCACGCATCGATGTGTCGTGCCGCCTTCTTGCCATGTCCAACTCCTACCGTCACCGTACGTTCAGCAGGGACAGCATCGCCACCGGCGAATATCCCCGGGTGACCGGTCATCATCGAGTCGGAGACCTTCACGGTTCCGTCGGCACTAAACTCCACCCCTGGAATCGAACGCAAGAAACCACTCTCGGTCTCTTGGCCCAGCGCCAGGATCAGGGTGTCCGTCGCAAGATGCTCAAAACGGCCGGTCGGATGTGGAACTCCCTGTTCATCGATCTCCATCACCTCGACGGTGAGTTCGGGAGCATCGAAGGCGGTAATCGTCCGCAACCAGTTAATTCGCACCCCTTCCTGTTCGGCGTCGGTGGCCTCTTCTTCATGCGCTGGCATCTGCGCACGGGTTTGGCGATAGACAATCATCGCCTCATCCGCTCCAAGCCGTCGGGCGGTTCGGGCCACATCCATAGCGGTATTGCCAGCACCGTAGACAGCGACTCTCCTCCCTATCACTGGAGACTCACCCGCAGCAACATCCTCTAAGAACGAGACCGCGTCAAGGATGCGACCAGCGTCGCGGGCTGGTATATCCACCCGCTTGGAGAGGTGTGCACCAATCGCCACAAATACCGCGTCGAAACCGCCCTCGCGACGCTCCTCCTCTAGGTCGACGACTCTGTGGTCTCCGATGATTCGGACGCCAAGGGAAGCTATGCGCTCCAGCTCTCCAGTGAGTACCTCCCTGGGGAGCCGATAGGCGGGAATGCCATAGCGCATCATCCCACCAGGCTCCGAACCGGCGTCATGAATCTCGACCTCATGGCCACGTCGTGCCAGGTGGTAGGCGGCAGAGAGGCCACTCGGTCCCGCACCGATGACCAGAACACGCTTACCAGTATGCTCGCTGGGACGTTCAAACTCCCAACCATGATCCAAAGCGCTGTCACCAAGAAATCGCTCTAACGCATGAATCGAGATTGCACTGTCGAGCTCTACCCGATTACAACTGCTCTCGCACGGGTGGTAGCAGACCCTGCCATGGATTGATGGAAACGGGTTATCGAGGACGAGCTGGCGCCATGCCTGTTCGAATTGACCAGCGTCGACATGAGCAAGCCACGATTGCACGTTCTCCCCAGCGGGACAGGCGACATTGCAAGGTGGTAGCAGATCGAGATAGATTGGCCTCCTCGAACGGCTTGGTCCGGTGAGCGATCGTCCGCGCAACAAGTCGGGTAACGGAGTGATGTCAGGCAGGGTCATCGGTTCCCCAGCTCCTTACGAGCATCCCCTCTGACCGTTCTCCAGATGATGACGTTGCGAACAGCACACCATGACCCCTGATTCGACCGTCGTTGCTGTCCACGCCCCACTCGCTTCTCACACTCCATGGTCTACCTTCCTCGCTGCAATACTCCCAATACTATCGAAGCAAGCAGGGCCCGCGGAAATTAGCAGTTGATCGATGGTGCACGCATGCAGAGCTGTTCATCTGGCACGGCGCTTACGGACCAAGGAATAGGGCGGTCGCGAGCGCATCGCCCATGCGTCAAGCATGCACAGGGCTGAGGCTTTGGCTATCCTTGCAACCGGTTGCGATACTACGTGACGTTGGGAACGCAGTAGTGCACGCCCGGTCAGCTATGTATCGGAACTTGTACGCCGCGGGCGATTACCGAGTCGAACCAGCGGCTCGAAAAAGAACACTCTCCCCACAAAGGAAGTGGAACGGGGACGAGGAACCTTCTAGCGATCGCTCGCGCAGCTCCATCGAGGGATATGGTGCCACCACACAATCTTCTCACTCACCACGCGTCCTCGTCGCCAACCAGTCTTCGATCCTCTCCACCACCGAATCGACCGTCTCTGGAAGGTCGTTGTTGACGATTATCCAATCGGCAACGTCTCGCGCGACACGCATCTCGTCGGCGGCGATAGCGAGTCGACGCTCGATATGGCGGGTATCATCGCCTCGTTGGGCCATCCGTTCACCCAACGTCGCCAAGGAAGGTGGTTCAAGGCCGATAATCAACGCAGTGGGCGAGAGGCGTCGAACCGTACGCGCACCCTTGGCATCAATCTCCAACAGGAGCACGCTTCCAGGACGAGGAGAGGCACGTGGAGTCCCATAGAGATTCCCGTTGAACTCCTCCCACTCCAGAAAGAACCCATCGCGAGCAGCCGCTAAGAACTGCTCGCGATTCACGAACGTATAGGCATCAACCGACTCACCGGGCCTAGCCTCCCTGGTCGTCCACGACCGGGAGAGTGACAGTACCGGAAGTCGTTTGACCACCTCGCCTGCGACCGTCCCCTTACCGACCCCTCCGGGCCCACAGAGGACGACGATCAGTGGCCCTGATCCTACTCCTCGACGGGAGGCTTGCGTTTGGTCTCCTCAATGAGACGCTTGCGCTGCACCGCTCCTAGCCCCTGGACACGTCGAGTCTCGGCGATGCCGATCTCTTCCATAATCCGGCGGGCTTTGACCTTACCGATCCCTGGAAGTGACTCGAGCACTGAAAGCACCTTCATCCTCCCGACGACCTCATCGTTCTCAGCATCGGCGAGCAAGTCCGCTAGCGGCAAGCTCCCCAACTTCAGGCGTTCCTTCACCTCGGCGCGGGCCCTTCTCACCTCAGCACCCTTTGCAAGTGCTGCGGCCCTCTGTTCTGGTGTCAACTGTGGTGGCAATGGCATAACCGCAAATTAGCAGACACCAGGGCCGAAAGGGACCGTTTTGACAAGAAAACAGAAAAAACCCAGGTTTCTCACCCTTCGAGCCCTGCCAGAAGGGACGCTGCGACCGCGATCGGATCCGCTGCCTCCGTGATCATCCTCCCGATGACGAGATAGTCGGCCCCCGCTGCGAAGGCCTCCTTAACGGTGGCCGAGCGTGCCTGATCGTGAGCCGGACCACCCTCTGCACGAATACCAGGGACCATCGAGATCATCCTCGGTGCAACTCTCTTTGTCACGCTGAGATCCTCTGCACCAGCAACGTACCCCTGGACGCCTGCCGCGAGCGCCGTTGAGATGCGCGTCTCAAGCCGGCCCTCCTCCTCGGTCGGCTCAGAGGTTAAGACCGTTACCGCCAGGGCAATGGGCATATCCTCGCCTGCATTAGTGGCACCCTCCATCAACCCCTGGACGCCCATGCGCAGCATCTCTACACCGCCAACGGCGTGCATGGTAACAAAAGCCGGTCCAAGTGATCCTAAGACACGAGCACTACGATACACCGTCGTAGGAATATCGTGGAGCTTAAGGTCGATAAAGACCCTGAACCCTGCCTCCCTCAGTGCAAAAACCACTGAAGGCCCGGCTGCCGTGAAAAGTTCCAGACCCACCTTTGCAATCGCAAAATACTCTCGAAGGCCACTTGCCAATCGAAGCGCCGCGACGGCGTCATCACGATCTAATGCTAACGCAAAGCGTTCTCGCGTTGGTGCATGCATTGCTTCTCCCATTACTTCCTCTCGCCACCCTACCTACGAACGTCATGTACCACCTACGAACGTCATGTACCGCCAAGACGATCGACGCCCTCCCAGTGTCAACCGCCTTCTCCATGAGCCACATCGAGCACCGCTGGCACAAGACGACTCCAGCTCACAGTGCCTGGTACGAGACACTCCATCTCACAAGATGCCCCACTCACCATTGAGTCCCCTCGCAACACCGACACACCCGAGATCATCTGCCAGACCGCTTGCCCAACAGGCGGAACGAAGCAGCTATGAGTTTCGGAGATCCATCAGATATTCGCGAAGGGAGTCACTGCCGATGCTTCTCAGCCTAGCCGCTAGCTCCTCAACAAGCAATTGCGGGCGGCGAGGGTCGACGAAGTTGGCCGTCCCGATTTGCACAGCATCCGCCCCTACCGCCAGCATGCTAATAACAGTATCCACGGTACTAATACCGCCTACCCCAACAATAGGAATATCAGGGAAGTGGGCTCGTAGGTCAGCAACAATACGCAAAGCGATTCCGTGAATTTGCGAGCCAGAGAGACCGCCACCGCGGCGCGTACCGAGCACAGGTTCCCCACCTCGCAACCACTGCCCAAAGACGGTGTTGATGGCGACGAGACCGCTCGCCCCGGCCTCTATCGCCGCGGTTGCGACCTCGACCACGTGCTCGGTATTGGGAGAGAGCTTGACAAAGAGATCCTGCGTGCAGACCCGCCGGCATCGACGAACGATAGCCGTGGTTGCCTTGGCATCATGAGCAAACAGCCGATCACCTGCTTCAGTGTTCGGACAGGAGATGTTGAGCTCGACAAAGGCGACCTCTGGGGCTCCCGCGAGCAACACCTCGAGCGCCTCGACATACTCGTCGATGGTCCTCCCCCAAATACTCACCCCGAAGTTCGCACCTGACCGGAGCAGCGGAGGGTAGTACTCGCGCAACCAACCCTGAACACCAGGACCTGGCAATCCCACCGCGTTCAACATGCCACCTGGCAGGGGTGCGAGTCGTGGTCTCGGGTTACCCGCGTGAGCAAAGATAGCGAGCGACTTGACCACATGGGCACCAAGCACACTGAGATCGATGACGTTGGAGAACTCAACCCCATAGCCAGCGGTACCCGCCGCCGTCATAATAGGGTTCCGCAGGCGTTGTGTACCGAGGGTGACACCAAGGTCAACCGCGTCGGTCACCCGTGATACTCCTGAATTGGCGCCACCGCGTACCCAGAGGCCCGTAGCGCACGAATCCCACCGAGGGCCGCTAGCGCAGCTGACATCGTCGTGATACAGGGGACCCGGAGGCGTTGCGCGCTCGCTCGTATACGCTGGCCATCAACTCTCGGCCCCGAACCCTCCGGTGTGTTGATGACCAAGACGACCTGTCTCGAGTTCAACAGCCAAACGGCGTCAACAGAGCCGTCCCGAGCGGTGCCGATATCTTTGACCCGTTCCTCGTGTACCTTGTCAACAAGGATCTCGATCGGGACCTGGTTGCTTCGAAGAAAGCCTGCCGTGCCATAGGTCGCAGCGAGTGTAAAACCAAGATCAACGAGCTGTCGAGCCAGGGCTAAGCCACTCGCCTTGTCCCGATTGGCGAGGGACAAGAAAACCATACCGTCATGGGGGAGCACGGTACCGGCGGCGATCTGTGATTTTGCAAAAGCGAGCTCAAAGGTCGTATCAACCCCCATCACCTCACCGGTCGATCGCATCTCGGGACCCAGCAACGAATCGGCCCCCGGGAAACGATGGAAGGGAAGGACCGCCTCCTTGACCGAGTAATGCGAACCGCGTCGACTGGTCGGAACCCCACTATCCCGCAGCCGGGCAAGGGTCTCTCCCACCATCACCCGCGCCGCAATCTTGGCCAAGGGGATGCCGGTGGCCTTGGCGACGAAGGGAACGGTGCGAGAGGCACGCGGATTGGCTTCGATCACATAGACCGTCTCATCCTTGATGCCAAACTGCATATTGATGAGACCGACGACCTCTAGCTCATTGGCGACCGCCCGTATGATCTCCTCAACCCGCGCCAACACTGTCGGGCTTAGCGTCACCGGTGGTAGTACGCAGGCGGAGTCACCAGAGTGGATGCCGGCCTCCTCAACGTGCTCCATGATGCCACCGATAAGCACCTCTCCCGTGCTGTCGCGCACAGCGTCGACATCCACCTCGATCGCATCCTCGAGGAACCGGTCGATGAGCACGGGGCGCGACTGCGAGATCTGGCCCTCATCGGCGAGCGAAGCGAGGCGAGCGAAGCTATGACGCAGGTCAGTCTCGTTCGCCACGATCTCCATCGCCCGGCCACCAAGGACATACGAAGGGCGAATGAGTACCGGGTAACC
Organism: Ferrimicrobium sp.; assembly: GCF_027319265.1. Taxonomy (NCBI): domain Bacteria; kingdom Bacillati; phylum Actinomycetota; class Acidimicrobiia; order Acidimicrobiales; family Acidimicrobiaceae; genus Ferrimicrobium; species Ferrimicrobium sp. Next base: position 21,642 of record NZ_DAHVNP010000063.1, read on the forward strand.
GACCTTGGCTGCCGCTGCGAGTGCCTCCTCAAGGTTCGTCACCGTAGCTCCGGGTGGCTGGAGAATACCCAACGACTCACATAACGCTGACCACCGGTTCCGATCCTCTGCACGGTCGATCGCTGCACCAGAGGTGCCAAGGATGAGCTCCGGATCGAGATGACGAGCGAGTTTGAGAGGTGTCTGCCCACCGAAGGCGACAAAGACCCCACGTAGATCCGACTGCGCCCGCTCAGTCTCAATGACGTCCAATACGTGTTCGAGCGCCAAAGGCTCCATGTAGAGCCGTGAGGAGGTGTCATAATCGGTCGAGACTGTCTCAGGATTGGAGTTCACCATCACCGTCCGGTACCCCATCTCCTGGAGCGCGAAGCTCGCGTGCACACAGCAGTAGTCGAACTCAATCCCTTGACCGATCCGATTCGGGCCAGAGCCGAGGATGATCACCGTCGGGACCCCAAACCCGGTGACCTCCGTCGCCTCCTCATTGGAGGAGTAGAAGTAGGGCGTGTGGGCCTCGAACTCCCCTGCACAGGTGTCAACGGATTGGTACGTCGTCGCTAACCCAAGACTGAGGCGCCGCGACCGCACCTGCGATGGGTCGACCCCGAAGAGATAACCCAGCTGTGCATCACCGAAACCGGCACGCCGTGCGGTGAGCAGCTCGCGACGACCGAGGTTCGCGAGGTCTCCCGACAGACCCTCTAACCAACGCCGAATGCGAACGATGCGATCGATCTCACCCAGAAACCAACGGTCGATACGTGTCGTGGCGTGCACCTCATCGATGCCCACGCCACGATAGAGCGCCTCGGCGACCAAGAAGATACGACTCGGCGAGGCGATCGCCAACTCTTCACGCAGCTCCTCATCACGCAGCTGCCGAAAGGGTCGTTCGCCCTCGTCGGCGTTGAGTCCATCCCGCGAGCGCTCAATGGAACGGAGTGCCTTTTGTAGCGCCTCAGCAAAACTACGGCCGATCGCCATCGCCTCGCCAACTGACTGCATCGACGTCGAGAGGACCTCGGGAACTCCCTCGAACTTCTCAAAGACCCAACGCGGGATCTTGACCACCACATAGTCAAGCGCTGGCTCAAAACTCGCTGGTGTCACCACCGTAATATCGTTGCGAATCTCATCCAGGGTATAGCCGAGGGCGAGCTTGGTTGCGATCTTCGCGATCGGGAAGCCCGTCGCCTTCGAGGCCAAGGCCGAGGAGCGCGATACCCGAGGATTCATCTCCACCACGACCATCCGGCCGGTAGCGGGGTCGACCGCGAACTGGACATTGGATCCACCGGTCTCGACACCCACCCCACGGAGTACCGCAAAGGAGAGCGATCGCATCTCCTGGTACTGAGCATCTGTCAGCGTCTGGATCGGTGCCACCGTAATGGAGTCCCCAGTGTGGACCCCCATCGGGTCAAAATTCTCGATCGAGCAGACGACCACACAGTTATCTCGGGCGTCGCGCATGACCTCGAGCTCGAACTCCTTCCAGCCAGCGATCGACTCCTCGATGAGCACCTCGTTGACCGGAGAGGCCTGCAGACCGGCCTCCATCATCAACTGGAACTCCTCCTCGGAGCGAGCAATGCCCGTGCCTGCTCCCCCGAGAATAAAGGATGGCCGTAGCATCACCGGGAAACCGAGGCTGGTCACAATACCCCTCGCGTCCTCCATGGAGCGAGCGATGCCGCCCTTGATGGTAGCCTGCTCATAACCCATCGAGATGAGCAGCTGCTTAAAGTCCTCACGACTCTCAGCGACCTGAATCGCCTCCGGTTTCGCGCCGATCATCCGCACGCCATAGCGCGCAAGGGTGCCACTGGCGTCAAGCTCCATCGCAAGATTCAGTGCGGTCTGGCCACCGAGCGTCGGGAGCAAGGCATCGGGTCGTTCTCTTGCGATGATCTTGATCATGACGTCCAGGGTGAGAGGTTCAAGGTAGGTGGCATCCGCGAACTCAGGATCGGTCATAATGGTCGCTGGGTTGGAGTTGGCCAAGATCACCCGAATGCCCTCCTCGCGGAGCACCCGACAGGCCTGCACGCCGGAGTAGTCAAACTCGCTGGCCTGCCCAATCACGATAGGCCCTGACCCGATCACCAACACCGATGCAATCCCCGCCACCCTAGGCATGCGCGTTTCCTTCCCCGTCGATGAGGCCAGCGATCGCAGACGCCATATAACTGCGCTCCTCGAGGGGACCAGGGGCCGCCTCCGGATGATACTGGACACTGAGCGCCCGTAGCTCGGGACAGCGAAAGCCCTCGACCACACCATCGAAGAGGTTGCGATGGGTGATCTCCACCTTCACCGATAGATCGGCGAGCGAACCCTCATCGACGGCATAGTTGTGGTTCTGCGCGGTGATCGCAACGCTTTGATCACCCAGACGAGCAACCGGATGATTAGAACCGTGATGACCAAACCTGAGCTTGTAGGTCCTAGCACCAAGGGCCAGACCGAGCAACTGGTGGCCGAGACAGATCCCGGCAATCGGTACCTCCCCCAAGAGCGCGGCGATGGTATCCACCTTCTCACCGAGTGCACCTGGATCGCCAGGTCCATTGGAGAGAAACACCGCCGAGGGATTAAGGGAGCGGATCTGGTTCGCGCGAAGAGCCGCGTTGACCACCACGATCTCCCACGGACCCCGCAAGCTCGCTAACATCGCTCGCTTGATCCCGTAGTCGATCACCACAAGTCGCGCCATCGACCCAGCTGGTGACCCAGCGAGCGGTGCGATGGTATACCCCGACGTCGTCGACACCTCGTCGACCAGGTTTTTGCCGTCGGTACCGACGGCCTCACGGACCTGGGCAAAGGCCACCTCTGGATCCTCGGTCGTCAACCGGCCTGGAATCGCACCCACATCGCGAAGATGGCGCACTAGAGCCCGCGCATCGAAGTTCACAAAGAGTGGCACTCCAGCAAGCTCCAGCACCTCAAGGAGGGAACGCTCAGCCGCAAAGTTCGAGACGCGGGTGGTGTAGCGCGGCGCAAGCACCGCCCCCACCCAGACCCTCTCACTCTGGAAATCAGCCGCGGTCACCCCGTAGTTTCCGAGTTGGGCGGTCGTGAAACAGACCATCTGGCCGTAGTACGAGGGGTCACTGATCACCTCTTGGTACCCACTCATCGCGGTATTAAAGACCACCTCAGCCGTAACCGGCTCCACCGGGGTGGACTGAGCGGTATGCACGAACTCACCAGGAAAGCGTGTGCCATCTTTAAGAACGAGCCAACCCGGTGTCGTGTGCAGATCCTCGCCCTTGAACCGCTCCGATCCTGCGTACCTCAAGGAGTCTTGGGCTCCAAGATCAGGGTGGGGCTGCTGGAGCGGTGAAGCATCATCCTCGTTGCGCTTACCCTCAGACACCGACAATCACCTCACCATCTGCGACCATCTGCCTACCCGCCAACCAAAGCGCATCGACTCGACCCATGAGAGTCTCCTGACGGTAGGGGGAGTTCGGCGAGCGGTACCACCGACTCGGGACCTCCCTTGGCCCTCGATTGGGATCGATCACTACCAGATCCGCGGGCTTGCCAGCATCCAAGCCTATTGAGCGACCTAAAATCTGGCCCGGCCCAGAGGTGAGCGAGCCCAACAACCGACCAAGCGCCTTCCACGATGGCCCAGAAGGCTCGTGGCCAAACTCCACCCGCACCTGTTCATCCCCAAAACCACGCCCAAGCGCCGTCCAAGCGGCCGCCATGGCCTCGGCGAGACCCAGCATGCCAAAGGCCGCATCAGCGAAGGGGAGATCCTTGCGCGACGGAGGGTGGGGGGCATGATCCGTTGCGAGCACATCAAAGGTTCCATCCAACAACCCTTGGGCCAACGCCATCTGCGTCGCTACCGAACGCAGCGGAGGATTGACCTTGAAGTTCGGATCTCCCGATGCCACGTATCGATCAGAGAGCAGGAGATGATGGGGCGTCACCTCGGCCGAGATTCGTAGGCCCTCACGTTTGGCCTGCCGGAAGAGGTTAAGCGATTCCCGCGAGGTCACGTGCTGGAGATGCAATCGTCCCGGAATAACCTTGAGCAGTTCGATATCGCGGGCAACCATCACCGATTCCGCAACCTCAGGTATCGCGGACAACCCTAGCTCCTGGGCGAAAGGCCCATCGTTGACGGACCCACCGGAGGCCAACAGCGCATCCTCGCTGTGTTGCGCGATGACGACATCCCAAGACGCGGATGCCTCCAATGCATCGCGCATCACATCACTGCGTTGAATACCGGATCCATCATCGCTAAACACCACCGCACCCGCCTGGGCAAGCGCGGCGAAATCCACCAACTCCTGACCCTCACGGCCCATCGTGACGGCCGCTGCTTGGACCACCTCGACCGGGAGCCCAACGTAGGATGCTAACGCTTTCTCCCATCGAGGAAGCGAATCGATTGCGGGTACCGTGTTGGCCATCGCGACAATCACACCAAAGCCACCGGCAAGCCCGGCAGCGGCGATGCTGGCCGGATCGTCAGCCTCACCCATCCCTGGATGCCGTAGATGCGCATGAAGATCGATGAAGGAGGGTGCGAGCACCCGCTGCTCACAGTCGACAATGCGTTCAACATCACCTCGACTCAAGCCTGGTCCGATCGCGACGATACGGTCATCCACTACGAGGACATCAGCCGCTCGAAGTTCGTGCCCCGTAAAAACGATCCCATCGGTGAAGAGCGTCTGCACTCCGAATGCCTCCTTATGCCCGATGAATCGTGACACCCTGAGGGGTCACGGCCACATACTCCGACAGCGCCGAGGGCAGGTTCTTCCCCACATAATCTGGGCAGATCGGCAGTTCCCGATGGCCGCGGTCGACCAGGACGGCCAATTGAATCAGTGCCGGCCGGTAGTTCGAGAGAATGGCCTCCAATGCAGCCCGAGCCGTCCTCCCACTCTGGATCACGTCATCGACGAGGATCACCACGCCACCCTCGGCTGGGAGTCGCTGGTCGACCCCTGCCGCATCAAGGACCGCCGTCCTCGGACGATCATCACGGAAGGAGGCGATATTGATCTCGGAGAAGGCGATCTCAAGCTTCGCATACTCGATCAAGCGATCGCTGAGCTTCTGTCCCAACCACACACCACCGGAACGTATACCGACGACCGACAAGGACAGTCGATCAGAGGCGGGTGAAAGATGGAGCCGCTCAATAATCTCATGGGCCATGCGCGCAACCACGCGCTCCACATCAACCCCGTCTAGCAGTACCGAACTACGCGACATGCATCTCCTTCCGTCCGAGCCTCACGGGACTCAGTTAACGGTCGATACGATCCTAGTCGTGTCATCTGGCCCCTGACACGCCCCTGCCATTGAGATCCGGCCGACACCGATTCGGCTCACGCACCCGCCGCGTTATCGAACCAGAACACGAGGGTGACCGACCATTGGGCCCCAAAACGAGGAAGAGCCCCGGCAACACCGGGACTCACACCTCACCACTTGCCGACCTACCGGCGCTTTGACAACTTCTTCCGAGCGAAGAAGCCATAGAGCACCGACAGAGCAAAGATACCAATCGGGATGGCAAAAGTCATATCAGCACCAGCTGTATACCCAGTTACACTTCCGAACATCATTCACCTCCCTTCAACGCGCCCCCGCCTCACCTGATTAACCTTAACCGAACGTCCGAAACGATGCACCGGAGAGGCAAAGCTCACCACCGCCTCACGCTCCTCTGACTCCAACCACAGTCGCATCTTCTGCGTACCGATGAGGAACCACGGAGCACCTCCCAGGATGACGAAGATGACGGCGGCAATCTGTTGCTCCGCCTCTTGGTGCAACGCCGCAGCCGAAGCGGAGACGAAACCGAACCAAGGACCGGAGAGCCCCAACGAGACTCCTAACGCCATGATCACCATCGCAGACGACCAGGCGATGATCACCTGACGTACATGCGTCACCCGTGGCCGACCATCACCAGAGAGCACATAGATAATCGCACCCGAGGTAATAACCTCAAGGTACGTCAATACTGCCAAAAGTAACGGGTCATTCACCGCAGCGTGTTCAAAGCCATCCTGGAAGCCAACCCAGAGCAGGATATCTTGGAGTACGACCAGCCCCCAGACCCACTGGAGACCCAGCTCGGCCCAGCGACCCCGATCCTTGATCCGGTCGATACCGCGGATAACCTCCTTGGAGAGCACCACCAAGATGAGCCAGAGCGAGACAAGCACCAGCAGCAACGAATGGAACCAGAGAGAGTGGGTAGCAAAGTCGACGGCGACAGGGTTCATCAGGACACCGAGTGCAACCACCGCGAGTCCCAACCTCCCCCGAATACCCCGAACGCTGCCTGCTCGCCGGACGAGATACCCGCCGCCGAGGACGCACGAAAGCGAGAGGAGACCAATGACAATAAACGAAATCATCGAACACTCACCTCTCTACTCACCATCGTGAACACGACTCCCTCTGATTCCAACTCGTAACTACCGATTAACCAACAACATCGACCGTGCGAACGCCCTCCTAATGCAGGACGTAGAACAGGTACCAGGACAGGATCGACAACAGCGCGAAGAAGATGCTATAGGCTCCGAAACCATCGAGGTTGGCCCGGAAGTTCTCGGCTGCACGATGCGCCGATACCCCAATACCACCATCAGCACGGTAGAAGTTATAGCTCCTGATCGCACGCATCATCAACGTAAACACCCAATAGGCACTGAGCCCAATAACCAGTGCATTAATTGGTGCGAACGCGATAAAGACCCCGGAATACCCGCTCGCTGCTGGCGGAAATGGGAGCCGTGTGAGCTCCCAGATCTGCAGACCGGTGGCGATCACCAGGAACAACGCATTCGAAGCAGCACCGACGATGAAGTCCGTACTGAATCCTCTGCGTAGCCGTCGTCCCGCCATCAACTGAAAGGCCGTCCCAACAAGGACCAACAACAGTATCGATAATCCGATGATCTTCGACGCCGTCTGCCCATGCGGATCCCACAACCCATTCGAGTTGAGCGACCGCAGGTAGAAGTAGGCGAAGTAGATGCCACCAAAGGTCGCCGCTACCACCGGTATCAAGGTACGCGAAGCCGTCCAGAGCGCTCCTAACTGGGCGTCATGGTAGTACTGCTCCTCATCGATGACCGGCTGAGCATCGGCTGATTGTACATCAGTTGCCACTATGCATCACCTCCAGTCACCACAGCAGCCTTATCACCCACGGGATTCAAGTCAGCCACTGGCGTATCATCACCGGTCCCGTAACCGTACGGATCACGATGCACGACGGGAATCTTCACGAAGTTATCACGTGGCACTGGGTAACCCACCTGCCACTCGAGACCTCGAGACTCCCACGGGTTCGGACCAGCAGGCGTCCTGGTGACCGCGAGCGACCAGATGAGGTTGAACACGTACAACAAGATACCGAAGCCCAAGACATACGAGGAGACCGAGACCCACTGGTTCAGGTGCTGCAGACGAATCGCATACTCAAAGACACGTCGGGGCTGACCCAACAGACCGATCATGAACAACGGCAGGAAGGTGGAGTTAAAGGCCACAAAGATGATCCAGAAACTGACCTTTCCAAGCTTGTCGTTCAACCTGATACCAAAGATCAAGGGGACGTAGTAATAGACGCCCGCAAAGACCGCGAAGATGAGCTGCCCCATAATCGTGAAGTGGAAGTGCGCCATGACGAAGAAGCTTCCGTGCACCAATGCATCCACTGGAACGTCAGAGTTATAGACGCCAGTCACACCACCCCAGAGGAAGTTCCAGAACACTGCCAACAGGAAGAGCATTGGAACCTCGAAGCGGATCTTGCCACGCCAGACCGTACCCATTGCCACCAGATACAAGAACCCAGTAGGAATGGAGATCAGCTCTGTCGTCAACATGAACAACGGACGCATATCCGGGTTCATCCCCGACATAAAGAGGTGATGCTGCCACACGAAGAAGCTCAACACCGCCACTCCGATGAGACCCGCTGTCGAAGTCTTCAACGCAAAGACCGGCTTACGCGCAAAGACGGGGAGCAACTCAACAGTGAGGGCGAAGCCCGGCAACGCCAACAGGTAGACCTCGGGATGTCCAAAGAACCAGAAGAGATTCTCCCAAAGGAAGGAGCTCCCTCCATGGCCCGCATAGAGCATCGCGGTACGCACTCCACGGTCAAGACTCATCACATAGAGCCCATCGAAGAGGACCGGCACAGAGAGCAACATCGTGAAGGCCACCGTAATCATACCCCAGGCAAGGATCGGCATCCGCGACCAGCGCATACCCGGTGCTCGGTAGTTGATAATGGTGGCGGTCATATTGATCGACGCCGCAATCATCGACAGGGCCATCAAGGCGAAGGCAACATCATAGTCGCTTTGACCTGGACCTCCTTGAATCGATAGCGGAGCGTACCCGGTCCAACCAGACTGAAACCCACCCTGCCACAGAGCAGAGAGTAGGATCAAGAACGACGGAACCGTGAACCAGAAGGACGAGGCCTCGAGTCGTGGAAACGCCATCTTCTTCGACCCAATCATGAGCGGAATCAGATAGTTACCGAACGGACCCATGATGATAGAGGTCATCATCATCATCATCATGGTGCCATGCTCACCCACGATCTCGATGTAGGTATCCGGTGCCCAGATATGGTTCACCGGCGAGAGCAACTCGGTGCGAATACCAAGTGCCAACAACCCTGCAACGAGGAAGTAGAGCAACATGCCGAACAGATACTGCACACCGACGACCTTGTGATCCGTCGAGTACGTGAAATGCTCCCAAAACGACCGCTTCTCACTCTTCGGAGGATCGATCGGCTCCAGTCCCAGAAGCTTCTGGACAGGATAGTTCAGCGCACCAAGCCCTATGAACCACCCAAGACAACCGATGATCAGCGAGAGGTAGATCGCCACCTCATTGCCAGCACCATCAGCCACAACGGAGTAGTTCGAAGCAATGGCGTTACCCAGCCAGTGGCCAAAGGCGTAGCCGATCGCTCCACCAATGAGGGCGGTCAGCATATTGCCAGTAAACCAAGGCTTGGCGGCTTTGAGGCCCCGAGCTTCGAGGTCGGTTGGAGAACCCACCCCGGCAGCTGGCGTCATGTCAATTGCCATTTACAAGCTCCTTCTAGTACGTCACCGCATGACCGTTAGGGTCATACGAAGGATAATAACCTCCACCTGCACCGGAGTACGAGGGAGTATAAGTAGTCGCGAAAGGCGGCAACAGCTTCGTCACCGAAGCGTTCTGTGCCTCCATATTCGACGCCCATGTGTAGAACGCCGACTTCGATACCACGTGTCCATAGTTATACATAGCTCCATGCCAGATACCACAGAGCTCATCACAACGAACCGTGAAACGACCCAGCTGATTTGAGGTCGTGGTGTAGGCAACATTATTGACATCCGGGTTCGCATCGGCCTTGACGCCAAGTTGATAGGCCCAGAAGTCGTGAATCACGTCAAGTGAGGTCACGTCGAACTGGATGGTCGTATTCGCTGGGAGATCGATCGAAGTGGTCTCCATCCCGCCGAACTGAGGCCAACGGTAGGTAAAGCGCCACTGCTGGGCGATAACCTGCACCACCAACATGTGCTTCGCCGTCGGCTTCCAGATCGGGGAAGGTCCCTCGCCAGTGCCAACGCCATTCCCGTTGATCAACTCATAGGTACCGAATCCAGCTAGGAAGAGAACCAGGACCGCAGAACCAACGTACCAAATACCCTGGACCTTGCGGTTTCCGCGTAGTGGAATCCCGTCCCCACGATCCTCCTTGGTGGCACGGAAGTTGATCAACGACCAGGCCCCATAGACCCAGACCATCAACAACACCGGAACGACCATCGCAGTCAACACCTTGAAGTCGAACTGCTGGCTGGCAGCCGAAGTCGTCATATCGCCCGGGGGCATATGCGGTCCCCACACGTAGAGCACCAGCGCTATACCGATCAACGACAGGACGAGCCAGATCGCAAAGATACGCCAACCGGCCTTCTTCGCATACTCCTTGCGCTCGTTCATGTCCTCTTGGGTTACCGCCATCAGGCCACCACCTTCCAGAAACCAGCCATATACCCAGTCTCGGCCATCGGACCACCATTCCCATTCAAGAAGCCAACACCACAGGGAATGAAGCACTGCCAACGATAGTTATGAGGATGGTTGCCGGTATAGAAGGTAAAGGTCTCGGTGTTGTGCGCGTTCGCTAGCGTGCACGGCCCCGACTGACAGAAGGTCTTCTCGGTACCGGACAGCCCCCACATGGGGACCGACAGATTCAACGCAGGAGCGACCATGGTATGCGCGACGCCATTGCCTGCCGCCGCATCAAGCACGCTCACTCTCTTGCCATTGAGAACAGCATCGTTTCCAACCGTACCCGTGATCTTTCCCCAGTATGGATTACGAAGCGGACCGCCCGAATCATACTCATAGACCGTCACGTGCACATACGTCTTCTCAGGCACCTGGTAGAGGGTGGTACGCACCCACTTGCCCTGTGCATCCTTTGCATACCAGCCCACCCAGTTTGGGTGAGGCCCTGTTCCTACTGCTCCCTCAACCTGTAACGTCACATCAACCGTATGTGGTTGTGTAGGAGAAGGTGTAAACACAACCGTTGGCGGATAGGTTCGCAGATACCCAAAGATACCAAACAAAATCAATCCAACAGCGACTGCGGCAGAGACAAGAACAATCGAAATTCTTGCACCCTTATTCAACCTTCACCCCCTTTCTCAATCCCAATATTCCCATATCCAACCCGACACCCCTCACAAGGGTTGCGACCAAGGACCTCAACGATCCCTTGGCCGGTTCCGGTGATGACTCACCAGAAACTTGCCTCATTCAATCCGCGAAAGCCAATGCGTCAAGACCTGCGAGGTCATCTGACCCTGTACCACTGCCACTACCTTGCCGCTTGCTGCTACAAAGACCGTCGTCGGCAAACCTATCAGGAGGTACTTGCCCTGAAGCGACGCATGATCGGTGACGACAGGATAGTCCACATGATCCTTCGCAATAAAGGCCTCGGCCTTGGCCGCGGTATCATTCTCATCGATCCCAAGGAAGTCGACCTTCTGAGCGAACTCTTTAGCAACGGAAGCCACCATCGGCGTCTCCGCCTGGCACGCCGTACACCACGAGGCAAAGAAGTTGATGACCAGAGGATGTCCCGCGAAATCCGCCGGGGAGACTGAGCCCGAAGCTGGCTTGGCATCAGCGGTCAACTCTGGCAACGAAAAGCCCGGGACGGGTTTGCCGACGAGGGGCGACGTACCAGAACTGGTCTCGGGGAGCGAGCCAAGCGAGGCCGACGCGGTCGTTGAACTGCCTCCAGAGAGCGATGCAGCGTAGACTGCATAGGCTACCACCACGATCGCCGATACCACCAGCAAAAAGATCCAAACTCGAGGGCCAAAACGGGAGACCCGTGGTCGCTCAAGAGGCTCATGAACCGCCATCAGTGACCCCGCACCGCCACATCGACTGCCATCCCAACAAAGAGCAACGACAAGTACGTGATCGAATACGAGAACATACGCATCGCAACCTTGGGGGTGAGATCTCGGTAGAGCTTGATCGCATAGCCGATAAAGCCGGCGTTGAGAGCGATCGCAGCAACAGCGTAGACCCATCCGAGATGAGCGACGAATCCGAGTGCGCCGGTGGTCGCGGCTAGCACAAAGGTGTAGATCAAGATATCACGTGCAGAACGCTTTCGCGTCGCCACCGACGGAAGCATCGGCACTCCCGCCGCGCTGTAGTCATCGGAGTAACGGAAGGCCAAACCCCAGAAGTGGGGTGGAGTCCAGATGAAGATGACCAAGAACATGAGCCAGGCAGCGAGGGAGAGCGAATCGGTGACCGCAGCCCAGCCGACAAGAACGGGGACCGCACCGGCAGCCCCGCCGATCACAATGTTTTGCGAAGTCGAGCGCTTCAACCACATCGTATAGATAAAGACATAGAAGAGCGCGGCAGAGAGGGCTAGTGAAGCGGAGAGCACGTTGTCGCCGACGGAGAGCATCGTAAAGGCGACGATCTCTAAAGCGATCGCAAAGATCAGGGCTCCGGTCGGCGAGACAGCACCAGTGACCAGCGGCCGGTTCTTGGTTCGTTTCATCAGCGCATCGATGTCGCGGTCGTACCACATGTTCACTGCGTTGGCACCGCCAGCAGCGAGGGTACCGCCAGCCACCGTGATGACGATGGACCAGAGCGAGGGCAGCCCGTGCTTGGCTACCACCATCGCTGGCACCGTCGTGATCAATAGCAATTCGATGATGCGTGGCTTGGTGAGGCCGACATAGCCTTTGACCGTCTTGGTCCAGTCCCAACTGCCCTCAGACAACGGCAAGGTTCTCATCTAGACCTCATCCTCTTCGCGTTTCAACACACATAGCCCCTGCACACACACGACACACTACTGACACACTCGTGGTACCCCATCAGCACGCAGTAGAGTCTCTACCAATAGAGATCAATCTAGCACAGAGGGAGAACCTAGATGACAATGCGATCAAATTATTTGCATACGCAAACCGGCAATTCCCGGGCAATTCACAGGAACCCCTCAGAAGACCTTGGGAGCGTTGCTGGCACCACCCGTCTCGCTAAGATCACCCAGATTCTGGATGATTGTGGTGCAGACTTCCTGTTCAGCGACCATCTAGAGCTCATTCATTACCTGACCGGTTTTCGCGGATCCAACGGAACCCTCCTGCTTCGACGCCATCCAGAACCGACGACCTATCTGTGTACAGATGGACGGTACCTCGAACAAGCTGCCCTACAGGCACAACGACATGGTGCTGATGTTCAGATCGGCACCCGTCCGATCCTCGGTCCTGAAGGATTACTTATCACCTTTGCAATAGCGGGCCAAATTGTCGTGGATTTGGCATCTCTTCAACTGACCAACTATCTCGCACTCGAGAAGTCTGGTCTGGGACTCACCGACATCTCGGCTTCACTTGCGATGATGCGGGCCCACAAGGAGGATGGCGAGATCGCCTCTATCAGTTCTGCCGCTGAGATTGCCGATCGCGCCATCACTAAAACGCTCTCCCACCTAGCCGGCGCCCCCACCGAACTCGAACTCGCCGGCTGGTTTGAGTACTACGTGCGTGAATGCGGAGGCGAAGGGGTATCGTTCCCGACCATCGTGGCGTCTGGTGGGCGCACCTCACTCCCCCATGCGCAACCGACTCGCCAGCGGATCGAGGCTCCTACGCCAGTCGTCATCGACTTCGGGGCGATGGTTGATGGCTATTGCTCGGATTCGACGCGCTCCTTCTACCTCGGCGATCCCCCCGACCGTTATCGCCGTGCCTATGAGATCGTCCTGGCGGCGAAGGCCGCCGGTGTCGCCCAGTTGCGACCGGGCAACACCGTCAATGCCGTGGAGGTGGCGACCCGTGCGTATCTACAAGATCAAGGAGTCGAAGAGCACCTCCTTCATGGGGTCGGGCATGGGGTTGGTCTTGAGATCCATGAGTTCCCCTTCACCTCAACAGCGGTCGATATCGCCGTTGAACCGACGATGTGCATCACGGTCGAGCCTGGGCTGTACTACGCCGAAGACTTCGGGATCAGACTTGAAGATCTGTATCTGACCACGTCAACCTCGCCCATTGCTCTCTCCAACTCCGCAGAAGTGGGGATCAGCCTCGGCTGAATCAGCCATCTGACAGGTAGAATGGGCCGACAGGGCAATTCCTGCCGTTAGCCATACGCGTACCAGTCACCCAATACGAGGAGCAATCGATGTCGGTCTCAACCACCACCAACGACTTGAAGAATGGAATGACCCTGGAGATCTCCGACGGTCTCTTCACGGTGATCGAGTTTCAACACGTCAAGCCTGGCAAGGGGGGAGCCTTCGTCCGCACCAAGCTGAAGAATCTCCGCACCGGGGCCGTGATTGATCGCACCTATCGTGCCGACGAGAAGATCGAGCAGGCGATCATCGACAAGCGCGAGATGCAGTACCTCTACAACGATGGGGTCGACTACATCTTCATGGATTCTCAGACCTACGAACAACTCAGTGTCTCCGATGCCGCCCTCGGAACGACCAAGAACTTTCTCGTCGAAAACGCTACCGCGACGATCTCCACCTACGAGGGCACCATCGTCGGCGTCGAGCTCCCTGCGGCCGTCGAGCTCACAATTACAGCGACTGAACCCGGGCTCCAGGGGGATCGAGTCTCTGGTGCCCGCAAGCCAGCAACCTTAGAGACTGGGTACGTAGTACAGGTTCCGCTCTTCGTGAACCAGGGAGACCGCATCAAAGTTGACACCAGAAGCGGTGAATATCTCACCCGTGCCTAGACCATGACGCAACACCGCTCACACGCCGATGCCGTTGAGCATTCGCGTGTACTCAGAGAACAAGTGATCAGTATCCTCTATGAATCCTTGCTCCGCCAGCTGTCCCCGATGGCCGTCTTGGGGGACAAGGCCCGCTCCTATCCCCCTTTTGTGACCGAGCGCATTGCGGCTATCGATCGCGAGCAGGTCGTCATCGAAGCAATCATCGCAGAGCACCTCTATGACTGGAGCCTCAGTCGACTCAACCCTGTCGACCGCTCGATCCTGACCCTTGGGGTCTGGGAATTACGCTTCAAACCTGAGATCCCGACCTCGGTAGTCATCGCAGAGGCGCTCAGACTCGGTGACCTCCTCTCGACTGAGGACTCACCCAAGTTCCTCAATGGCGTTCTTGGGGCGGTCGCTAGCCAGTATCGCCCTCATCCGCCAGCATCGCGCTAACCCGCTGTCACACGATGCAACGATCACTGACAGGGTCGCCAGTGTCAGCATCATGGCCCTCCCCCTTCAGGGTCATCGGGATACGAACACCACCCAAATGCTATAGCTGGGCACGGACAAAGGATGGCATATCCGTTAAGGGATTCAAACTCACCGTTTGGGGCGTAAGGTGCAGCTGAGCTGAGACCTTGCTTAAGTCACTGTTGACGGACTTGAGCAGCATATCCATGTTGTGCACACGAGTCCGCAAGTTCTGGATCGCTCCCTGGTTGTCCGGTTGGGTGAGCAACGTCTCGGAGTCAGCCAAGATGCCAGCCGCACCGGGATAGGCCCAAGCATAGAGGTTGTGGGCGACCGGGGTCAAGTTGAACTGATTCAGATCATTCGGGGGTGAAAGCGTTGCTAGGTTGTACAGATCCGAGTTTACGGCCAGCGTACAGTAGGCCTCGTCCTGTTGAAGAATGGTGTTGGCCACACTCAGCTGCTTCGTATCTCCACCATGGATCCGTGCAAGGGCATGATAGCCGTCCTGCAAGGCGACTTGGCATCCAAGCACGTCACTGCGCATCGAGACGACAAAGGACTTAAAGTCCGCCTGCTGTTCCACCTTGGTGATTTTGTTGGGATAGACAATCAACAACTCCACGATGACGGCGACGGCCACGATCAGCACCGCCCAGAGCAGACGCCGTTGCTTCCTCTTTGGGGTCTCCGCCGCAAGGGTATAGTCAGCTCTGTTACGCGGTCTCGACGACACGGCTCTCCTTCTTTATGTCCCACTCATGTCGGTCCGCTGTCCGCGTTCACCACCGATACCATCGTTTGGCAAGGATCCGGCGCGACCACGCCACGAGTTAGGGAATCCTTAGACGATACTAATGCCAACGTGGACGCTATCTGGATACAGATGGCCAAGACCCAGCGAATCCTCAGCCGCGGCGGCTGTCGCCTCCCTGGTCGAGCAGGGCCGCCGCCTGGACCGCCAAGACATACCCGATCGAGCCAAATCCAGCAATCGATCCACTCGCTACCGCCGAGAGCACAGAGATAGTGCGAAAATCCTCACGCGCTGCCGGGTTGGAGATATGCAGCTCGATCGTGGGAACACGCTTTGCAGCGATGGCATCCGCGATCGCCCAAGAGTAATGGGTGAAGGCACCCGCATTCAGGATCAGTGCCGCAGTCTCAGCACCAAGCGCATGGATCACATCGATGAGCTCCGCCTCGCTGTTGGTTTGGTGATTCACGAACCCATAACCTAGCTCTGTGGCCGTCTGCGCTGCTAACTGCGTAAGCTCATCGAGTGTCGTGGTTCCATAGATCTCGGGTTGTCGCAGACCAAGTAGGTTCAGGTTGGGTCCATGCACCAACACGATCAAACGCAATGCGACCCCGCTCCTAGGGCGTGCTTCAGTGGGTTCCATCCTTGGCCTCCCTTCTTGGATACTCCTCAAGTGTGCGGCGAATCACGGATTCGTCGACATCGTGGACGAGTTCAAGTCCCGCTGGACCATCGAGAACGAAGCTGAAGCCCCCGTAGTTCTTCTTATCGTGGCGCATGTAGCGCAACAGCTCGTCGATCTCGAGTCCGAACGGAAGCTTGGATTCCAACCCGTACGCCGCAACGACACGCTGATGCTCGATCACACGTCCCTCATCAATGCGGCCGAGACGCTCCGCCAGTCGCGCAGCGAAGACCAGACCCACGGCCACCGCCTCACCGTGGGAGATATCGCCATGTGATCCCTTGGCAAGCATGGCTCCCTCAATGCCATGTCCGAGGGTGTGCCCATAGTTGAGGAGGCTCCGACGTCCCGCCTCGCGCTCGTCACCTGCGACAAAGGACTCCTTGAGACGCTGAGCCGCGTAGATCTGATCAGCCAACCCCAAGCCTGCGATTGGCTCCGATGTCAAAAAACTGTATTTCGCTAACTCACCAGCTCCGCTCAACCATTCACGCCGCGGCAGCGTGGTCAAGAAAGTCAGGTCGCACACGAGGGCACTCGGCTGCCAGAACGAACCATACAGATTCTTCCCTCCAGCCAGATTGACCGCTGTCTTGCCGCCAATGGCCGCGTCCACCATCCCAAGCAACGTCGTAGAGACGTTCAGGTACTCGATACCTCTCATATAGGTTGAGGCGACAAAGCCCACGAGGTCGGTAACGACTCCACCGCCCACGGCGATCAGTCCTGATCGGCGATCCAACCCTAACTCCACTAACCGCTGGGCTAGTTCCTCGGCCACGGATGCCTTCTTGGCCGCTTCGCCAGCGGGGATGAACACCCACGTCGCATCGGAATCAAGTGCGAAGTTCCCAGGGATCGCGCTCTGGGTGATGAGCACGACTTGGGACCAATGAGTAGGGATCAACTCCCCCAAGGAATCCCATGCATGGGCGCCAAGAAGTACCGGGATCTGCGCACCACCTACGCTTAGGTCGTACACTCGTGGTTGGCCATGGTCCCCATCGAGATCAGCGACGTTCACAAAGGCCGGCTGTGGCTCGAATTCACTCATCTATGAGATGCTTATGCTCGGCCGACTCCCCAGCATCAGACCGAATCACCGCCGACGGTGTCGCCGTAAGATGATCACAAAATCCTTGCCAATTGCGCACCAACTCCGCCACCGAATCACCGCCAAACTTGCGCGTCACCTCGTTTGCCAACACCAGTGCCACCATCGCCTCTGCAACCACACCCATCGCCGGCACCGCAACGACATCTGTGCGCTCCTTGAATGACAATGCTGACTCCTTGGTCATGGTGTCAACGGTCTCAAGCACTGGGCGATTCAGTGTCGCCAATGGCTTCATCCACACCTCGGCAACGACAGGAGCTCCGTTGGATATGCCCCCTTCGATGCCGCCCGAAAGCCAGGTGGGGCGCAGATACTGCCCGGTGGTGGGATCGAACTGGATGGCATCGTGTGCATCAGATCCATGACGTCTGGCGACTTCGATGCCAGCACCGATGCTCACCGCCTTGACCGCCTGGATCGACATCAGGGCGCCGGCGAGCTGGCTGTCGAGCTTGCGATCCCAATGCACGTGGCTACCGAGGCCCACGGGTACCCCGTGAGCGACGACCTCGACCGACCCCCCCAGCGAGTCACCAACCTTGGCGGCCGCTTTGATCTCGGCGATCATCCGTCCCGCAACTTCCTTGTCGAGACAGCGCACCTCTGAGTCATCGATACGATTGAGGTCCGATGGCGACGGGATGCTACTCCTATCGGACTTGACCTCTCCGATCTGCACCACATGCGAGAGGATCTGGATCCCGATCTGAGCAACCAACGCCTTCGCAAGCGCTCCAGCGACCACACGTGCCGCCGTCTCTCGTGCGGAGGCTCGCTCCAGCACGTCCCTAGCATCGTCAAAACCATACTTGAGCATCCCGGCAAGGTCCGCGTGACCTGGGCGCGGCTTGGTCAACTTCTTAGTCGGATATCCCGGCGCAGGGGACATCTCTTCGGTCCACTTGCGCTCCCACTCCGAGTTCTTGATCTCGATCGCGACGGGGGAGCCCAACGTGCGGCCATGACGTACCCCCGCCAGCAACACGAGTTCGTCCGCCTCAAAGCGCATTCTCGGGCCGCGACCATAGCCGAGTCGCCGGCGAGCAAGCTCGGCACCAACCTGTTCAACGGTGACCTCCAAACCGGCAGGGAGCCCTTCGACGATCACGACCAACGATTGGCCGTGTGATTCACCAGCCGTGAGATACCTAAGCATGGCTAGAGATTAGCAGCCCACGAACGTGATCGCCCCGGCAGCATCAGCCAGAAGGCAGGGTCGAGGATCCCGGACCAGTCTGGATCATCTTGGGCACAAATGGGTTCTTAACAGTGAAATACTCACTGCTCGGGACCGGTGCGCTGGCCGTGGCGTGGGCCACCACCGGCGCTGGTGCTGATCGTCCCGTCTCGGACGAGGGAACGCTCGGGCGTTGGGTATCAGCCACTGCGGTGTTAGTCGATGGCGGGTGTCCCGCCAGCACAAAGTACGCGCCAACACCAAGTCCCACAAGGAGGATTACCCCTACCACCACGACCAGAAGGCGTGGTCGCCGATGCCGTGTCTCCTCTTGTCCAACCTCTGGCACCCGGGGCTCTTCGAGAAGCGATGCGATCTCCATGCTGGTCATCTTCACACCTCCTAGCGGTGGTAATACACGACACCGGTAAACGAAAGATTGATCTTGGGGTTGTTGCTAGCGCCACCAGAGAGTGACGATAACTGGATGGTCGAGATATTGACCAGTTCTCCAAGATGATCAAGGCCGTGCAAAAAATGCATCAACGCCACGAATGTACCCGTCGCCTCTGCCGTGAAGGCAACCGAACTGACCCCTGGTACGATCGCCGAGCTGGCCCCAGTACTCGGCGCCGCACCTGGCTGCAATGGGGTGATCTGGAGCAACGGCACACCAGCCTTACTGGCCGTTGCATCAGCCTGACTGATGAAGGAGGCGAGAGAGAAGGTGGTGGGCAACGCCGAAGTAAGAGCTCTGAGCTGTGCGCGTAGAAGAGGTGCCTGATGTTTGTCGTCGATCAGCTGCGACAGCTGCACTCGATCGTTGGCCAGCTGAGACTGATCTACACCCACCTGGGTCTGCGTAGTGGCGATATGGGCAGCCAGCGGCGCATACAGGCCAAAGTACCACCCCACTCCAATGATGACGGCTAGCGCGCCAGCCAGAACCGTCGTGATCGTCGATCGAGTGATTTTCATGAGGATGCCCCCAACTGTCGCAGGTACGACGCACTTCGGTACTGAGCAAAGTTATTCGAGATGATGGCCGACCCTTGATAGGTTGTCATGCCAGCTTCAACCATCTCAGCAGAGGGAACGCCGACGCCACAGGACGGAGTGGTGTTCCCTGGTGGCGTCAAGGTCGACGAGGAGACCCAGAGGTTCTCGAGGAAACTGAGTTTACTCATCGAGTCGAGCCAATGGGCGGGTGCAAGCTGTGAGCAACCTTCGAGACTAAAGCTGACACCTAGCCCTGAAGCACCTCCCGTCGAGGTGGTCGGTGCGCCAATACTGAGACTGGTCAGCCACGAGTCAGATGGGGTAGCCCCGGCGATCTGGGTCAACAGCTGGGGAAAATCGATCGATGACGCAAGCTGCTGGGTCACCGTCGATCGAGCTGAACGAACTCCTTGGGCGAGGGCACCGTACGTTGCGTACCGAGCCATCTGGCCGCTTAGCACGCCAAGCTGCGTCGTCAACGATGTTTGCGTCGCTTGGACCTGTTGGAGCTGTTGATAGCGCTGGAGGGTCAACAATGCACCCGCGCCAATCAGCACCACGCCCGCCGCGCCGACCAGCATGAGCTGGCGGCGATGCTGACGGCGTGCTCGGACACGCGCAGGGAGGAGATTGACATACTTGACTCCTTTGTCATGGGTGCGTGCGCGCATCACCGCGCCAGTCATTTCGACCCAGTTGCTCGATGAATCCTCCACAAAAGCATCGGCTTCGATGAGTCTGAGCACCTGTCGTGGTCCCGGTCGTTCCACCTTCAGGGCGAGTTTGTCGCCCAGCTCCACGCCAAGCCGCTCGACCGCCGATGAGCCACCTACGAGCACCAGCCGGTCGATGTCGGTGTAGCCCCTTTGAATAGCGAAGTAATCGATCGAGGAGGCAACCTCTTGCACAATGGCGCGCACACCATCGGCGACGATACCATCTGCTGTGGCGAACCCGTCGAGCTGATGGATCTCCTCTGATGCTTGGATCGCTATCGCTCTCTTGAGACCCTCAGCCGCCTCGTACGCCACCTCTAGGCGTCGAGCGATCTCTTGGGTGATGAGCTCGCCACCCATCCTGATCGAACGAACGAGTTGTGGTTGGTCTCCCACCACCACCTCGATCGTGGTGGTGGTGGCCCCGACCACCACCAGGTAATAGCCCTCGCCTTCGGTTCTCGAGAGCTCACTCACGGCGCGTGCCGCCGCCAGCGGCCCCACATCGACCCAATCGACACGCAAGCCACTACGTTCGGCAACATCGATCGCCTTAGCGATGGTGGCCTTGGGAGCACCGGCCATGACGACGTTCGGGTTCGGCGATCGCCCCTTAGTCGCGGTCTCATAATCGACCACAAGTTCATCGAGGGGAAGTGGTAAGACCTCTGTCATCGCGAATCCAAAGGTCATCTCCAGCTCATGCTTGTCGGAGCTCGGAACATTGAGGCTTCGCACCACAAGATCCGGATCGGTCACGATCAACCGTGTCGCCTTGGTTCGGGTACCTGCCTCTCGGAGCAGACCTCGAAGCGTCTCCACCACCTTCTCAGGATGCTCGTGCGCCCCATCGGGCAAGACGCGATGGGCGAGCCAAAGCGGTGGTCGCGAACGCCGAGACACCTCGATCTCGCATGCCTTGATGGAGAATGCTCCGATCTCTAAGAGTATGAGTTTTTCCATCCTTGAATCCTCGCTAAACTCCCAAGAGGGCATCGGCCAAAACGGCGACAAAGTTGACCAATTGCCCCGCTATCAGTGAAAAATAACAACACTAAGAGTAGTGAGCACAAACCCAACGGTGAGGAATGGTCCAAAAGGGAGTTGTGCTCGAAGGTTAGACCGTTTTGCGAGTATCAAACCAACCCCCACCACTGACCCAGCAAAAAAGCTCGCAAGGACAGCGAGAACGGTACTCCAAATACCGAACGCTGCGACACCAAGGACCAAGACTGCCGCAAGCTTCGCATCGCCGAGACCCATGCCTCCGCGTGAAACAACCCGCAGGAGAACAAAGAACACGAGGATCGCTACGGCAAGGCCGATGGTGAGGACGAAGGGGCTCCACCGACCAGAGATCCACGCGTTCGCGATGCCGAGCACGAGGAGAAGGAGTGCCGCTGGATAGGTTAACGCATTCGGAATCCGATAGGTCCTCTGATCGATCACGGCGGCCCCAAGCCCGACCAGGAGTGCCAGACCACAGCTGAACTTGTCGAGCGTATCGACGGGAGTGAGTGCCGCAACCACCCCGATCGCTGCACCCGCTAGCTCCGTCAGGGGATAGCGCCACGGGATGGACGCCGAACAGTCACGACAACGCCCCCGTAACCACAGATAGGCAAACACGGGCACGTTATCGCGAGCTCGAATCGGGTGCGAACACGATGGACACTTCGATCGGTCCATCATCAGCGGGAGCCCCTCGGGAATCCGATAGGTCAGTGAGGTCATCGCCGATCCACCAATGAGGCCAAAGACAAGACCGATCACCACACCCATGATTAGTGCCTTCGGACGAAATCGCGGGCGAGTTGAATAGCGCGCCAACCGCAGCCGCGCCTCCCACAACAGATAATTCTCACTTGCAGCGTTTATTTCATTCAAGTTTTCCCATCCAGCGCGCCGAAGCAGAGGAGGTACCGGAATTCCGGTGCACGGAGACGTGAAAGCCAGCAAGGAGAAAAGGATGTCTCAGATCTATCGGAAATTAACAAAAAGTGATGAGTCCGGGTTTACACTCATCGAGTTGATGGTGGTCATCCTGATCATGGGTATTCTCGCCGCGATCGCGATCCCTACCTTTCTCGGAGCCCGAACCTCGGCCCAGAATAAGGCCACAGAGACCGACCTACGGAACCTTTTGACCTCGGAGTCGGTGGCCTATACCAACAACCAGAGTTACGTGGATAGTGCGGGGCTGATAAAGCTCGATCCGGCTTACACGAAGGCACTCACTGACAACACGATTAGCGTCCTCCTTCCGAGTTCATCCGGCAGCACTTCGTCAGGCTCGAGTTCAAGCGCAACACCAGAGACCTCTGTCTGTCTGGCGGAAACAGCCGCATCCGGGACCAGCTTCGCGATCGAAGATGTCGCACTCGGGGCTGGAGCAGGTACCTACTACTACTCGGGAACGAGCCCAATAACATCCTGCGCAGCAACACCCACCATTAGCACCACCGCTGGCTCTGGCTGGCACAGCTCGGCTGCGAGCGCAGGTTGGTAGGCCGATAACACCTGTTGGCTCACCACTTCTGATGAAACCATCAGGCCGACCTCCTCGATCTGAGGGGGTCGGCCTCTAACATGGAACCATGACCACTGACCTACCCAGCCAGTTCCTCCCCTGGGATGGCCTCTATAACCTCCGAGAGCTCGGTGGCTATCCAACGGTAGATGGACGCGTCACTCGTAGCGGTCTCCTCTTCAGATCGGAGGCGTTCTTTCGCCTCTCCGATGCGTCGAGGAACCAACTGTTCGCGAATCTTCGCCTCAAAACCGTGATCGATCTCCGATCGAACGAAGAACGCCAAGAACAGGGCTATCTCGAGTCAGCCCAAGGCCAGCGCCTCCTCCATCTACCCCTCATCGATGTCTCCGTCGAATCCGACCTCGACCGCCTGGACCCCGACTACCTTGCCCAGGTGTATCGAGCGATTCTGACGAGTCGACCGGACTCGCTCAGCGAAGCGATGGCGATCATCTTGGACCCCGATAACTGGCCACTCCTCTTTCACTGTGCTGCAGGGAAAGATAGAACTGGCATCGTGGCGATGTTGACGCTCTCCATGGCACAGGTGCCAGATGCCCAGATCGCAGCCGACTACGCCCTCACCCAGTATGCGCTACGTCGTGTACTCGCCGCGAACGATCCCGACATCGACAGAGCAAGCTGGAAAGATCTCCCCGCAACGGTGGTGGCCTCGACCCCAGAGACTGCCGAGAAGACCCTCGACTTCCTCAACACCAGCTACGGCTCAGTCACTAACTACCTCATCGAACTTGGTCTCAAACCCGACCTTCTCGCCAGGTTTCATGAGACCTTCACGATGCCATCAGCTTGAGTTCACGCACCAGCGAGTCAGCCGGTCAACCTCGGCCGCCAAACGCAACGCAACATCGCAGTACAAGGGTTTCGGCGCAGTACAAGAGCTCCGGTCCTGCAAGAACGATTTGAACTAGCGCCACCAGTCTCCCCCCATCCGCTGGTGGAGAACATGGCCAGCGACGCAGCCTTGCAATCACCGAATAGGCGTGCGAACCAGCGTGGCGAAGCGTCACAGTTGCTTGGCGACCGGCCTCTTCTTCAAGGATCTGGGCTACGCCTGTTGGCGAAGCTCCTCTTGATGCGCAACAACCCGATCAAGCACCGCCCTCAGCGAGTCCAATTCCGCCACATCGAGTCGATTGGTCAACATCTGCGTTAGGACCTCATCATGAGTCGGGACCGACTCCTTGAGCTTTTCTCTGCCGGACTCAGTCAGCACCGCAAAGGTTCCCCGGCGGTCAGTAGGACAGCTACGACGCAAGACCCAGCCCTGGGCGACGAGGGAATCCACTCTTCGCGACAGGGCACTGCGCGACAACAAGGCGAGTTGTGCAAGTTCAGAGAGACGCAGCTCTCCACCTACAGCTGCTTGAAGATGCAACATGACCTCAACGTCGGCAAAGCTCAACCCATGGCGTTCATTGAGTTGAAGATCAAGCTGCCACAGAAGTCGCGCATGGGCGCCGAGCAGCGACCTGAAAGCGTTCAAGGTAACTGCGTGGACTGATGAATTCGCACACTCTTGCATAAATGGTTGCACCCGCAATTATTTCGTCTACAATTGAACCATCAGTCTAACCGACAAGCGAAAGGAAGAAGACATGGCAAGTACGTCAGCAAAGGATCTTGGGATCGAGCCAGGGGTATGGAACCTCGATGCCGCCCATTCGAGCGTAGAGTTCACCGTTCGACATCTCATGGTCTCAAAGGTTCGTGGCCATTTTGAGAAGTTCACCGCGAGTGTCACCATCGATGAGGATGTCACTAAGAGTTCCGTCACCGCTTCGATCGATGCCAGCTCCATCACGACCCGAGACGAGACCCGAGACAACCATCTCAAAAGTGCTGACTTCTTCGAGTCCGACAAGTACCCGACGATCGAATTCGCCTCCACCGCAATCCGCCCCAACGGGGACGACTGGAAGCTGCTTGGGAACCTCACCATCCGCGGGGTCACCAAGCCCATTGAACTCGACCTTGAGTTCAATGGAACACAGGCCGACCCCTATGGCGGTGTGCGCACTGGCTTTAGCGCTACCGGTGAACTCTCGCGGAAGGACTTTGGCATCGAGTGGAACGCCGCAGTAGACGGCGGCGGTGTCGTTGTTGGAGACAAGGTGACCATCAATCTAGAGGCCGAACTCGTTAAGGCCTAATCGCCAACGACAAGCACCACTGATCGAGAACGCACTTCACCCCGCCGACACCGGCGGGGTGTTTGCATTGGCTGGCATCGTCCTTGCCCTCCTCGCTCAACCATAGTGCACCTGAGCAGTCAAGTGGCGAAACTGATGATGGGCCCAACTCCAGCACGGTAGCCGCGATCAAGCGACGCCAGAGAGAAGGGCAGACTCGATGACCGCGCTTGGCTCCAGACGGCCCGCAAAGGGCTCTTCATCACGACGTGAACTCCTCGCCCCACGCAGCACGGTGCGATTCGTCCCCATAGCCTCAGCTTGGGAACCCGCTGACACCTCTGCCTGCTGGCGCGCTCAGCGGTCTCACAAGGCGATGTACCATGCGTCAGGTCTGGCTGGAGCGTTGCAGTTGTATGCGACCGCAACCAAACCTGCGTGCAACCCCCTCGTGTTGCCTGATCGCTTATTTCTTGGCAGGTTGGTAGTAGGGATTGTTGCCAGCAGCATGGTTGGTGACATCAACGACGTCGATGATCTCTGGAACTGCATCCTGAATCGCCGTGGCGATACCCTGCGACAGTGTCATGGCCGCCAAGCCACAACCTTGGCAACCTCCGCCCATCAACACATAGGCACGCTCTTCAACGACTCCCACGAGCTCGGCATACCCGCCGTGCGCAGCAATCGCTGGATTCACCTGCTCTTCGAGGATAGCGTTAACCCGCAGGGCGAGGTCATTGGCGAGTGCGTCCGGACCCAGATCGGGTAGGTCGGTAGCCTCAGGGGTTGGGGTGTTCGGGTTCGTGATGGCCAGCTCGCCGTCGCTGCCGACCTCCATGGTCGCTCCTGCAAGTCGTGAGATGGAGTCTTGAGGAATGACCACATTGAGCTCACCAAAACGGAGCTGTAGGTCCTGGGGATCCACCTGCGTTAACTCCTGGAAATAGACATCGTACATGAATGATGTTCCGTCGTTACCAGCGACCTCGACCCAAAGTGCGAGTGTCTCAGACGAGCCCTCGTCGGCCAACGCCTCCAACACCACTCCTACCGCCGCATCTGTTACCCGAAAATCGCTCATCGCTCCCATTCCTCACTTCTTTGAAGTGGTCTCTCCACGACGAAACAGCCAAGCACATGAGCACCGACCCGTCGTGTTGAACGCAATCACTATCGTTCGTAGTACCATTCTAGACACATGCAACACATCGTCCTCGTCGTGCCAGCCGAGAGCTATCGAGCAGACGCCTTTTTACAGGCGGGGGCGCGCACCACACAACGGCTTACCTTGCTCACTGACGCAAGCCTTCCCCTAGGAGATGCAAGTCTTCATGTGAGCACGATGCCACCAGATGCTGAGGAGTTAGCACAACTCGTCGACCGACTCTTCGACCTCGCACCGACGCTCATCATTGGCATCGATGAACCCTCTACTCGCCTCGCTGCACTCCTCAGTGATCGACTCGGCCTCACCGTCGGCCGAGCCCAGGCCGTCGAGCGTGCCGTCGACAAGCTCTCCTTACGCAGAGCCCTCGACGAAGCGGAACTCAGCCAGCCAAAGCACCTCTTCACGACGCTGGAGGCACTTTCGCAGCTCGGCACCGCGGCAATCGATGACCTCGTCGCAGATCTCGGGGAACGCTTCATCGTAAAGCCCCCACGGGAAACAGCATCACGCGGGGTCATCCGGGTCAACAGCGCAACGCTTAGCCAGGATCTGGAGATCCTCAACGGAGTGATCGACCCGGGCACGCCGCTGCTCCTCGAGAGCTACGTCGAAGGGCCCGAGTTCGCCATCGAAGGTATCCTCAACGGTGAGGATCTTGAGGTTCTCATGATCTTTGCAAAACCCGACATCGGTGAAGGCCCGTACTTCTGGGAGTCGACCTACGTCGGGCCAGCCAGGCTCACACCGGCCCAGCAGCACGAACTCACGAGCACAGTGGAGCGCGGCGCTCGTGCCCTTGGGTTGGCGGACACCCCTCTCCACGCTGAATTGCGTCTCGCCAAGGGGCATGCAACCATCCTCGAACTCGCCCCTCGATCGATCGGCGGCCGTTGCTCCGCAGCGATTCGCTTTGGAGACGGACAGCGCCTTGAGGACATCATCTTACAACGAGCCCTTGGAGACACGAGCCCCATCAGGCGTCGGAACCGGTCGGTGGGCATCTACATGATAGCGACACCAGCGAGAGGTATTTTCCGCGAGGTCAGGGGTCTCGAGGCGGCGCTCGCAACCAGCGGTGTCACCGGTATCGAGATCACCGTCAACCCAGGGACCATGGTCTATCCACCGCCGTTGACCGATCGCTATCTCGGCTTTATTTTCGCAGAAGGGCTGAGCCATGCGAGCGTGCAACATACCCTCGCAGACGCGAGCGCCCAACTCAGAATCGTGATCGACTCAACCCAGTAAACCAATCCAGTAAACGCGGCCCGGTAGACTGGTCTCATGTCGGTACTCTTCATCTCCACGTACGAACTCGGCCACCAGCCACAGCTTGCCGCCGAGGTCGCAGCGGAGTTGCCTGAAGGACGTCTTGAAGTTCTCGACCTGTCAAAGGTTCCGTTGACGGTCGCCGCCGATGCGATGAGCCATGCCACACGTGTCATCCTCACGGCACCGATGCTCACCGGCGCGCTCGTCGCCAGGGATCTCCTTGCCGCCCTCGAACCCGATCAACCAGAACGTCAGCTGATCGTCGTCGGGCTCTATGCCACGGCACTGCGGGAGTCGCTCCACCGTCCACCGGAGGCCCTCTGGCTGGACCGAGCGACCGCCTCCGAGCTTGCTGCGCTGGTGCAATCCTCCTTCATCGATACCCAAGCCCACACGCAAACCGCCAAGGCGACCAATCGACGATCCTATCGTGTCAATCGAACACCGCTTATGCCACTCGATAGCTATCGCAGTGTCAGCATCGCTGGCCACGACCTTGTGACCGGCTATCTCGAGACCTCGGTAGGTTGCCGACACCGATGCCTTCACTGCCCGGTGGCTGCCACCTGGAACGGAAGAATTGCCATCAACGATGCGGAGGCGGTCATCACGGATGGTCTCGCGCAGATCGAAGCGGGTGCCCAGCATCTCAGCTTTGGCGATCCGGACTTTCTCAACGCTCCCAAGCACTCATTGAAGGTGCTCACCACCTTGGCCGAGAAGGCGCCATGGGTCACCTTCGATATCACCACCAAAATCGCTGAGATCCTTCGTCACCGCGACCTCATCCCCACGTTGGCGGCAAGTCACGTCAACTTCGTCATCTCCGCCGTGGAGAGCCTTAACGATGACGTGCTCGGTCACCTGGACAAGGGCCACACTGGCGCCGATGTGCCAATCGCAAGAGATCTCCTCTATGCCAATGGCATCGCTCTACATCCGACCTTCGTGCCATTTACCCCCTGGACGACAATGAGTGACCTCGTTGCTATCGTTGACTTCATCGTCGACTCCGACTTAGTTGACGTGGTTGAACCGATCCAGTACTCGATCGAACTGCTCACGCCGACCAACTCCTTGCTACCAGTCAATGACACGGATTTTGGCCCCTACGATGCCCGAGTGATGGGCTACACCGTTCGTTACCGCGATGAGCGCCTACCCTATCTGCGCGATCGGCTATACCAGATTGCCGCCCAAGCCGGTGAGGATACCTTTGGCACAACGTTTCGGCGTATCTACGCCGCAACCTATGAGGCCAATGGATTGTCTACACCGAGCGCTCCAACGGCACGGGTACGTGCACCGAGCACCGCCATCATGAGCGAACCTTGGTTCTGCTGTGCCGCCCCCGCGCAGCCACGGTAGCCGATGCCAAATCCAGCACAACTCCTTGAGGGTCTGAGCTCCGAACAACGCGAAGCGGTCATGGCGGCCGCGCCGGTGCTCATCGTTGCTGGGGCTGGCTCAGGCAAGACTCGCGTGATCACTCACAGAATTGCCTACCAGATCGCCACGCAAGCGAACCGCAGTACCCAAACGGTCGCGATCAGTTTCACGCGGGCCGCCGCATGGGAGGTCTCACGGCGGCTCTATCGACTCCTCGACGGACCACCACCGGCCTGTGGCACCTTTCACTCCCATGCCCTTGGGTTGGTTCGTGAGGGTTCAGCGATGCTGGGTAGGCCGCTCCCGCATCTCATCGGTGACACGACGACACTCCTAGCCGACCTCGGGTTGCGCCTCCCCGAGGCTCGTCGTCGTGGCGTCATGGCTGAGATCGAGCGCCTTCGTGCGCTCGGCCATGACGCTGAGGGTCTCCAGCGCAACCCAACCATCATCGCAGTGCCAAACCCTGATGAGCTCATCGCCATCTTCGTGGCTCTTGAGCGCGCCAAGGCGCGCCAACGCCTCATGGACCTGACCGATGTTCTACGGATCGCCACCGAACTCGTCACACGCGATGACGGCGTCGGCGAAGCCCTCCGCCTCCAGGCTCGCTGGGTCTACATCGATGAGTTTCAAGACGTCAACCCCCTCCAGCTTCGCTTCATTGAGAGATGGATGGGCAATAACCTCTCAGGACTTACCGTCGTCGGAGATCCGAACCAAGCGATCTATGGCTGGAACGGATCGGATCCGGCGCTGATGACGCAGCTTTCGAGCCACATCCCAACACTGACCCACCTCACCCTCTCCACCAACTATCGCAGCACCGCCGCGCTCGTTGCAGCGGCCAGCCCTGTCGCCAGTGATGATCGGCGAATCAGCATGCGGGCGCAGCGCCAGGGAGGTCAGCTCCCCAGTCTCTTCGGGACGGACTCGGTAGCCGCGGAGGGATTGCGTGCCGCCAGGGCAGTGGTGGAGCTGGCTCATCGCGACATTCCCTACTCCTCAATGGCGATCCTCGCGCGAACCATTCGCCAACTATCCCCGATCGAGGAGGCCTTTCGCCGTTTCGATATCCCCCACAGTGTCCTCGGGCTGACCCCACTCGCCTCAGCCCCAGAGGTGATTGCACTCATGCGAAGCGCGCGCACAGAACGCCTCCAGATCACAGAGATCTGCGACACCGTCGAGGAGGCGCTCCTCTCCTCAACACCGACTCGCACCCCCAACCTACGGATACTGCTTGAAGTGGCGAACGAACTCCGACGGCAGGACCCCAGGTCAGATTATCTTGCCCTCGAAGAGCTGCTACGTGGACTCCAGATCAAGGGAGTCGATGCGGTGAGCATCACCACTTTCCATCGCGCAAAGGGCCTCCAATGGTACCATGTGCACCTTGTCGGTATTGGCGAGAAGAGTTACCCCTCTCGCCACGGGCTCTCCTCGAGTGCACTCGCTGAAGAACGACGACTTCTCTATGTGGCGATGACGAGAGCGACTGACTCGCTCACCATCAGTTGGTCAAAACCCAGTCGCGGACCGTCGACCCTACTCGCCCATCTCGACTCCGCAGAGGTGAAGCCCCACACACGAATCCCCCACTCGCAGGCCCACCCCTCCATCGCAACCCGATTGGACCGTTGGCGTGTAACCGTCGCCAAGGAGCGTCAGTTGGCCTCCTATCTCGTCCTCTCAGACGCCGACGTTCGCAGACTCGCGCGCCTTCGTCCCTCCGATAGGGAATCGGTCGCCGCCCTCGTGAGTACCCCGCTCGTCAGGGAGTCGCCTGAGCTCATCGACCGTCTCTGGGGAGAGTTCCTTCGGGTTCCCTAGTCGTGATCCTCGAACTCCACCACCAGCGGTGCGTGATCCGATGGCTTGGTCGCAGCGCGCGCTGCTCGATCGACCGCCACGGAACGCACTCTCTGCTGCAGTGACTCCGACGCCAGAACCAGATCAATCCGCATACCCATGCCACGCCGAAAGGCTCCCTGACGATAGTCCCACCACGTGAAGCTGGGTTCATCGGAGGGCTGCCTCGCCCCACAATCGACCAACCCGAGATCGAGCAGCCGCTGCAGGGCCATCCGTTCGGGTTCACTCACGTGAGTGGCGCCCTCGAGAGCGGCTGGGTCATAGACATCTGCATCGGTAGGGGCGATATTGAAATCCCCAGCGATGATCACTGGACCCCGCTGTAGCTCCTCCGCGACGCGTTGGCGAAGTAACTCGAGCCACTCCAACTTGTAGACATAGTGGGGGTCATCGAGAGAGCGACCATTAGGAACATAGACCGAGAATACTCTGATACCCCCAACGATTCCGGTGATGCAGCGCGCCTCTTCTGCATCGTCAACGATCCCGAGGCCAAGCTGCTCGACTGGTTCACGGGTGACCAAAGCAACCCCATTCCAAGCCGAAACGCCCCAGTGGGCAACGTGATAGTTGACCTCTGCGAAGAGATCTTCCGGGAACTCCGCATCCTTCACCTTGGTCTCTTGCAGGCAAAGGATATCGGGTTGCTGCTCACGGAGCCACTGAGCAACCAACTCACGTCGAGCTCGGAGTGAATTCACGTTCCAGGTTGCGAACCGCATCTTAGGATCCAGCAGGAGCGATGATAAAGAACAGGCCCACCTCGGCACATAGCTCACCCTCTACCGTGGCGCGGCCCTGGCCCTTGCCGGCGCGTGCCGAGAGGCTCGTCATCTCAATCGTCAGCTCCAGCAGATCGCCAGGCCGTACCACTCTCCGAAATCGGGCGCGATCAATACCCCCAAAGAGAGGCAGCGACCCCGCATAGCGCTCATCACTGAGCACCACGGCAGCACCAAGCTGAGCAATCGCCTCCACCTGGTACACGCCAGGCAAGACGGGGTTACCTGGGAAATGGCCAGCGAGCACCGCGAGATCAGTGGGGATACGGTAGATCCCACGACCCGAGGAACCAGGATCGAGATCGGTGATCTGGTCAACAAGCAAGAACGGCGGACGATGCGGGATGAACTCCCGAGGATCATAGGACGTCATAACCGATCTCTCCCTCTCCCACCAGCCATCACCATCGGTCATCGCACCTGATCGAGAGGGTTCTGCCTCTACTCAATCGAACGTCCTCACCATGGCCACCGAACCTATCGCCAAGATACCCTAGTGGCAACGACTATGCTCCCACCCGTCAGCGAGCACGGCGTCGCATGAAGTGAGCCTCTACGCAGGGCATGTGTCAGGGCGAACGCATAGCGTGATCACCCGCCAGTCACCGAAGCAGGCAGACCAGTTCTGGGCTGGATGTGCGCGCGAAGTCTTAGCTCACCAGCTGGATATGCTCGCGTACGACTGCCACGAGTTCATCATCGATGGTGGTAATGCCGTGGGCCTCGGCCACATGATCGGCGATCAGGGACATCAACTCTCCTTCATCAGCCACCTGCATCGTCCAGTTACAACCCGCTACCACATCTCCACATGCGAACCGTTTCATCGCGTCGACATCCTCCATCTTGGGAACCCACAGACCTCGGTCGAGGTCTACCAAAGCTTCGGTACACTTGCTGATTCCCTTAATCGTTTTTCGACCCAAACACCCCGCGGTGCTCACCCGCCAACCGACCCATGGACTGCCGCCTATAGAACGCCTGGTGATCTATTGACGAGCGCGAGCGAAGCGCAAAAAAGGAGCGCAGCCAACCTTGGCGCATGCGGGCTTCACGAGGCCCTACCACACCGAGCGAGGTAGCAATGGTCGCCAACATGAACCCTCGCAAGAGCCAATCGTTTGCATGCAAGTAGCGTCGTCATCCATAGGACACACCATCAACACCACGGGGCAACACCACGAAGATCGTCCCGACAACGAGCCAGCTGCAAATGATCATCGTTTGCGTACTTGGCGTTAGGCTCCTACACGATGATTCACTGACAGCGGAGAACGATAACGATTACAAACAACAAGGAATCACCAGATTGGCCCCAGATCGTGCTCATTGGTTTCATGGGTGCTGGCAAGAGCACACTGGGTCGCCTCCTCGCAGACCATCTGGGGACGGCCTTCTACGACAGCGACACCCTGATCGAGGAGGCGACTAGCCAAAGCATCGCCGCCCTCTTTACCACAATGGGGGAACCCAACTTTCGCGAACTCGAACACCACGTCATCGCGACCGTAGCCGCCCAGCGTTCCACCGTCCTCGCACTGGGAGGAGGCGCGATCATGCATGAGGACACCCAGGAGCTCCTCAGGTCTACCTACATCATCTACCTCGAGATCGGTGCAACGACCGCCATCAGGCGTATCGGAGCCACCGCCGATCGCCCTCTCGCTCGCAGCGGAGATCTCCAAACCCTACTCGAGACGCGGATCGCCATCTATCGATCGGTGGCCTCGCTGACGCTGCGTGAACAAGAGGGTGAGACACCGCAGAGTACCCTGACTCGACTCATCGCCCTCCTCCCCAAGCTCTACCAAGCCGAACGAACATGACGTACGCTGAGGCCTGAGCGGCACAGATTAACAGACACCCTCCATTGCCGAACCTCCGGCCGAGAAGACATCAGCGAGAAAACTGATAATCCGCTCCATCCGGATGATGCCAACAGGCTCGCGTTGCTCACCAACGCAGACGATGGGATCGAAACGAGTAGCTACCGGACGATTGATCGCCCGCACCGCTACCTCTCGAATCCCCTCCTCCGGATGGGCCACCATGGGTGTGACCAATACGCGCCATCCGCCCAGATCAGGAACGAGCACGCGAACAAGCTCATGATTGCGCCCGACGACACAGACTGCGAGCTTTTCGCAGGTATCACCAGCAGCGACGGGACTCGTCGCCCTATCCACCGGCGAGGTCGGGCTGGACTCGACGAGTGTCTCGGCCTTGACCAGAACGGGATCCATCAGCATCGAGAGGCAATCGACCCGGGCGCGACGTGAGTCGTGATAGGAGCGCAACCATTCAGCGAGGTCGGCCCGTAAGGGTTCTGGCTGTCGTGCCGGGCGACCAATCACCCATCCCTGCACCAACGGCACACCGATCTGCACCACGCGGGCCAACTCCGCTTGGGTCTCGACCCCCTCCGCCAACAGCCAGCCGTCGAGCCGTCCCACGAAATCGCCGAAGGAGGCGCACATGAGTGCCTTCACCTCGTCGGTATCGATATCGCTCACCAATTCCCGGTCGAGCTTGACGATATCTGGACGGACCTGCGTGATCATCTGCAGTCCGGCATACCCTGATCCAGCGTCATCCATCGCTATGAGCGCACCACGCGCACGCAACCATGTCAGCGAGTCGCGCAGTGCCTCCACATCGAGCACACGGACGTGTTCGGTGAGCTCTACGACGATACCGCTCAGATCCCGATCGAAGACCCTCCGCAGGATCGGTTGACCGAGCAGATGTGGGCTGACGTTTACCGTGACAAAACAGTCACGGGGTACACGACGACGCTCCTTGAGGGCCCGCGCGAGAATCAGAGCCTCTAATTCGGCGCCGAGCCCGATCGCATCTGCCTCGAGGAAGATCTGATCGGGTGTGATCTTCGCGGGAACATCAAAACGAGTGAGCATCTCGTAACCCACGACTCTCGGCCCAAAGACATTCGCGATCGATTGGAACCGCATCTCAAAGGAACGCTGGCCACTCAAAATTGTGCGGACATACTCGCGCAATTGAAGAACATCCTGTCGCGTGGTTTCGATGCTCTGAACGGTATCCGTACCTTCGATCACACCAAAACGTGGTCTTCCATTACCCATTCCTAGAACTTCGACGCATGGCGTCAAATACTTGACACGCGCCAGGAGCAATCCCAACGAGGTTCGAGGTAGACCCAACCCCAGCCCCTCGAACCTTTGCCAACTGTCGTCGCCTTGCGCCACCGGTCGCAGCTGCATCGAGTTTTCTTCGACCGGCAAAGATGACTAGACTTATAAGGCGTGGCAGATACCTTTGAAACTGACTTTGGACCCAATGACTGGCTCGTCGAGGAGATGCTCGACCACTACCGTGACAACCCTGAATCGGTGCCACCAAGTTGGCAACAATACTTCAAGAGCCGAAACATTGCACCAAGGTTCGCCAATTCTACCGTGACCGACGCGGTTGCCACCGAGGGCCGCAACGGCCATGCAGCTGCTGCCAACCCCACCGGGGCCACACCAGCAACCACCACCACCGTAGCGCCTGACGATATCGCTCGGAGTCCAGCACCCACGAGTCCAGCAGCCCCCACGAGTCCAGCAGCACCAGTACGCCCGATGCAACCAGCGACAAATGGCAACCTTCAAACCTCTTCGCCGACAGATGGCACCACACCGACGCGCACCGCAGCTACCGCAGCTACCCCAGCTACGTCGCCCGTGGACAAGCCAGTCTCTCCAGAGAGTGTCGACGACGCCACCTTGAGTCCACTCCGCGGAGCCGCCCTCGCCCTCGCGCGCAACATGGATCAATCGCTCACCTTGCCAACCGCAACGAGCGTGCGCGTGATACCCGCGAAGGCACTCGAAATCAACCGATCCATCATCAACAACCAACTGAGCCGTGAGGGCCGCCCGAAGGTCAGCTTTGGCCACCTGATCACCTGGGCCATCATCAAGTCACTCACCAAACACCCCAGAATGAACGCGAGCTTCGTGCCCGCAACTGATGGGACTGCGGCCTCGATCCGGACCTTCGAACACGTCAACCTCGGCGTCGCAGTCGATATCGTACGACGTGATGGGCAACGAACACTGATGGTACCAGTTTTAAAGAACATCGAATCCAAAACGTTCGTTGCGTTTCTCAGCGCCTACGATCAGCTGATCGCCAAGGTCCGCGAGAACCGAGCCACGGTCGACGATTTCCAAGGAGCATCCGTCAGCATCACGAATCCCGGGACGATCGGAACCGAACACTCGATTCCACGATTGATGAATGGGCAGGGCGCCATCATCGGCGTTGGTGCCATTGGCTATCCAGTCGAGTTCGGCGCCGCCGATCCCCGCACCCTAGGTGAGCTTGGAATCTCCAAGACCGTTACCCTCACCTCAACCTACGATCATCGCATCATCCAAGGGGCCGAGTCCGGTCAGTTCCTGGCCGACGTCGCCGCACTCCTTGAGGGCAAGGAGCACTTCTATCAGGACATCTTCTCCTCCCTCGATGTCGCCTATCCACCGGCGGTCTGGTCCCCAGACCATGGATCCCTGACTGGGGACGCATCGGAGCGCGCCGAGAAGCAGATCCATGTGCAGACGTTGATCAACAACTACCGCGTACGCGGTCACCTCCTGGCTCACCTGGATCCACTCAATCTCGTCAAGCCTACGATGAGCCCGGAGCTAGACCCAGAGACCTACGGACTCACCCTCTGGGATCTCAGCCGTGTATTTCTCACCGATGGTCTCGCGGGCACGACCGAGTCAAGCCTCGCAGAGATCCTGCAGCTCCTTCGCGATAGCTACTGTGGCTCAATCGGTTATGAGTACATGCATATCCAGAACCCCGAAGAGAAGCATTGGATACAAAACCGCGTTGAAGGGGTTCATCCGAACCTCTCCAAGGAAGATCAGCTCCGCATCCTCACCACCCTCAACGATGCTGAGGCGTTTGAAAAGTTCCTCTCTACTCGCTACATCGGTCAAAAGCGCTTTGGACTCGAGGGTGCGGAGAGTGCCATCGTCTTCCTCACTGAGGTTCTCAATCAGGGAGTACGCGCCTCCATCACCTCTGCCATACTCGGCATGGCCCACCGTGGTCGGCTCAACGTACTTGCGAACATCGTTGGCAAGTCCTATCGCATGATCTTTGAGGAGTTCGAGGGCAACCTGGACCCAACATCGGTCCAGGGCTCTGGCGACGTCAAGTATCACAAGGGTTTCGAGGGCACCTACTACACCCCCGACGGCACCGCAGTGCCCATCACTCTCGCCTCAAACCCCTCACACCTCGAAGCCGTCGACGGCGTCGTCGAGGGGATGGTGCGTGCCACCCAAGATCTTCGAGGCAATCTCTTCGAGTTCGCCGTCCTCGGTATTCTCGTACACGGAGATGCCTCATTTGCCGGACAGGGAGTGGTTGCCGAGACACTCAACCTCTCACAACTCCCCGGCTATCGAACAGGTGGAACGATTCACCTGGTCATCAACAACCAGGTAGGTTTCACAACCAACCCCAACGAAGCACGATCCTCTGTCTATGCCAGCGACATCGCCAAGATGATTCAGGCCCCGATCATCCACGTCAACGGCGACGATCCCGAAGCGGTGCTTAGAGCTGCGCAGATCGCCATGGACTATCGGGAAGCCTTCCACAAAGACATCGTGGTCGATATGGTCTGCTATCGACGCCATGGGCATAACGAGGGCGACGAGCCTAGCTACACCCAGCCGGTGATGTACCGGGTTATTGATACGCAGCCCTCAGTGCGCAAGCTCTACCTTGAACGCCTCGTACGATCCAAAGCTATCACCGTGGAGGAGGGCGAACAGGCTCTCGACGCCTATCTCGCACGACTTCAGCAGGCGCTGGTAGAGACTCGAGAGGCGGCACCGCCCAAACCTACCAATCTGCCGGCACCACCACCCCAAAACGTCGCGGTACAGACCGTCTCGACAGGGGTGATCAAGGAGCGTCTCGACTATGTCGTAGAGATCCTTAACCGCACCCCGGAAGGTTTCAC
The DNA here is from genome assembly GCF_027319265.1 of Ferrimicrobium sp. Lineage (NCBI taxonomy): Bacteria > Bacillati > Actinomycetota > Acidimicrobiia > Acidimicrobiales > Acidimicrobiaceae > Ferrimicrobium > Ferrimicrobium sp. The sequence goes on from NZ_DAHVNP010000063.1 coordinate 59,095, forward strand.
GCTGCACCCCAAACTGGCAAAGCAGTTCCAGGCTCGCGCAGAGCTCTATGCCGAAGGTGAGGTCGACTGGGCCCTTGGAGAGGCCTTCGCCTTCGCTACGATCATGCTCGATGGGCATGACGTGCGTCTCTCCGGCCAAGACTCGCGGCGTGGGACCTTCTCGCACCGCCACGCTGCCCTGTATGACTACGAGACTGGTGCCACCTACCAACCCCTCGCCGCGATACGCGATGACGCCGAGGCGCCAACCGATGGCACTTCGCCTGGTCGCTTCATGATCTACGACTCCTCGCTCTCCGAGTACGCAGCCATGGCGTTTGAGTACGGCTACTCCTTGATCCACCAGAAGGCACTCACCATCTGGGAGGCGCAGTTCGGCGACTTTGCCAACGGTGCCCAGATCGTGATCGACCAGTTCATTGCCGCTGCCCACGACAAGTGGAAACAGGAGTCAGGTCTGACGCTGATGTTGCCGCATGGGTACGAAGGACAGGGTCCGGAACACTCCTCGGCCAGGCTTGAGCGCTTCCTCTCCCTGGCAGCGGGGCCGAATATGACGATCGCTAACCCGACCAACGCAGCGCAGCTGTTCCACCTGCTGCGAGCCCAGGTCGAGCGGACCAACCAGCGACCGTTGATCATCCTCACGCCAAAGTCCTTGCTGCGGGCCAAGCAATCGCGCAGCCCAGTCGAGGCGTTCACCAGCGGATCCTTCCAACCATTAGTAGACGATCCGCATTGGCTGCAGGACTCCGCTGGCCGCTTCGATGTTCGGCGCATCGTTCTCTGTTCGGGCAAGATCGGCTACGAAGCCCTCGCTCAGCGGGACCGTACCACCTCAGTTCCTACCGCCGTTGTGCGCGTCGAGCAGCTCTACCCCTGGCCAGAGCGCGAGATCACCGAGTTGATCGAGAGCTATCCATCAGCGACCGAGCTCGTCTGGTTACAGGAGGAGCCAGAGAACATGGGTGCCTGGCCTTTTGCCCACGCGCGACTGCACCGCGCCGGTGCACACCGACTGACCCTGGTCCACGTCTCCCGTGTTGCAACCGGATCACCAGCCACCGGGTCAGCAGCGATGCACGCCCTCGAACAGAGCGACATCCTCGAGCGAGCCGTCTCCAAGCCGCTGAACTAGCAGGTCAACGGATCTACCCGTAAGTCCTTTAACGGTCCTGGATTTTTAATTGCTGGCCCAAGACCTCAACAAGCGCGTCTGGACTGGTCAGGTGAGCCCCGTGGCGCGAGTTGCGCACGCAATAGGTAGTGGCTTCAGTCGCCGTTACAAGTCTGGCCAACCCCAACTGATGATGGCTGGAGGGACGCGAGGAGATTCCAGCGACCACGTCGGTCTTAATAGCATCGAGGTCAAAGCGCACTGCTCCATCGACGAGTTGCCCCAGCTCAAGAATAAAGGCCGCTCCCTCAGCCCGTCGCAAAGCCTTGGTGCGTTCTGGCAGGAGCTCCCAAGTCGCGTCGGAGATCATCCGTCGCAGGAATCTCTCGGCCACCGCCTCGGATCGTTCGGGAGGGACTCGGCCTAAGGCGGCGTCATGGGGATCGATGTCCCAGCCCTTTCCCCACCAAGCGCCTCCCGGAAGCGGAGACTCGAAGGTCGATACGCCAAGGAGATTAGGATGCCCTAGCGATGCCAGCCACAGTGCATAGGTCCCTCCGAGAGAGTGGCCAAAGACGAGCGCTGGCTTGTCATCGAGAATCCCAACAAGATCCGCCAAATGGTCCTCAGCCCCAGCCGGTGCAACATCGATCGAATGCGCATAGCCCGCCCGATCCCAGATGACCACCTCGATCGAGGGAAGCAACTTAGCGAGCGCACGAAAAGAGTTGCCTCGATCCATTGCACCATGGATGGTCACCACCCGAGGGGCAGATGCGTCCTGATTCAGAATCTCTACGTGAATTGATCGTCTAGGGGGCATAGCACCCATCCTATTGGATGGCCTGGGGATCCACCCAAGAAACAGAAGTGCAGGTACCAGCGGGGACCGCGCCTTGGTCAGGGGAATTTGGCTAGAGTGATGGCATGTCGCCAGCAAGAATCTTTTACACCGATAACGTACCGACGCTCCTCGCAATGGCCGAGGAGTATCCCTTTGGAGATCTGATCACCGTTGGCCCTACGGGACCAATGACCACTGCCCTGCCCCTACTCGTGATGCGCGAAAGAGAAGAGCTACTGATCAAGGGGCACCTCACTCGCACTAACCCCCAGTGGCGCCAATCACGACCTGAGTTTGCGGCGATGGCCGTCTTTCGTGCCGAACATGGCTATGTGTCACCGAGATGGTATCAGAGCACCGCCGCAAACCAACAGCACGTGCCGACCTGGAACTACTCACGGGTTGAGGCGACCGGCTCGGTGGAGTTCTTCGACGATGCACAAGAATTGCTGGGGTTAGTCACGACACTCACGGCGCGTTTTGAACCTCCCGCCCCGACTGGTTGGAGCCCCGATCGGAGTCCGCAAGACTACATCCACAACCAGCTCAAGGCCATCGTTGGTTTCACCATCACGGTCAGCGAGCTGCGCGGCATCCGCAAACTCTCTCAGAACAAACCGATCGAAGATCGCGAGGCGGTCATCTCTTCCTTCAGTCAGCTCGGTCAAACCACCCTAGCCACCCGGATGCAGGAGCTCTTAAAGGAGCAAGAAGGCTAACGGGTCGCGGCGATGAGCCCCCTCATCGCCTCCTCAAGCTGGGTAGAGGAGAACGAGAATCCCGAGGCTTCGAGGACGCTAGGGGTAATGCGCTGAGAGACGAGAGCGAGTTCGCGCGCCATCTCCTTGCCAAGCACGAGTTCTAACGCGGGCGCAGGTACCGTAAAGATCGCCGGACGACCGAGAACTCCGGCGAGCACCTTGGTGAACTCCCGGTTGGTGACCGGGTTTGGGGCGACGAGGTTCACCGGTCCTCGCACCGTCTCGTGGTCGAGACAGTACTGGATCGCTCGAACCTCATCGGTGAGCGTAATCCAGCTCATGTACTGCTCGCCAGTAGCGAGGCGGCCACCGAGGCCAAGCTTGAAGAGTGGCAAAAGACGCCCGAGCAGACCACCCTTCGCATCAAGGACCAACCCGGTGCGCAACAGCACCACCCGTTTGGCGATCGACTCTCCCATGCGCGCCTCAGACTCCCAGTCAGCGACCACCTTTGCGAGGAAGCCTTTCCCGGGTTCTGACTCCTCCGTCAGCATTGTGCTCCCCCGGTCTCCATAGATGCCCGAAGCCGACGCAAAGAGCAGCGTGGCAGGAGGTTGCTCAAGGGTCTTGAGCGCCTCCACGAGCGAGCGAGTCCCATAGACCCGCGAGGCATAGATACGAGAGCGAACCCGCGCGTCCCAGCGATGCTCACCAATTGGCGCACCTGCCAGGTGGATCAGCGTATCATAACCCTCCAGAGCGCGAAGATCTCCCTCGCCACCATCGGGGTCAAAGAAGGGAGTGGGAATACTCTCATCAGACTGCGTCTGGTGCATGTCGGCGCCCCGTCGCTCGGAGGAACCCCGTCGCTCGATCGCCGTCACCTCGTGGCCACTCTCGACGAGCGCGCTTACAAGGGCTGATCCGATCAACCCGTGGCTTCCTGTCAGTCCAATCCGCATCGCGCACATCCTTCGTTATCGCATCCGTCTCACTCTACAGCAGCACCGAACGACTAAACATTCCTCCGGCCCACCCATTGGCGGGCCGGAGCATTGCAAGGACTCTCCTTAGCCCGCGATCGCGGTCGTCGCCTGCTGATGGTTCACCGCAATCCGTCGCGGTTTCGCCGCCTCGTGGACGGGGATCGACACCGTTAACACGCCGTCGGCGTAATCGGCTACCACGCCCTGCGGATCCAGATCAGACCCGAGATACAAAGACCGCTCCAGCGAACCACTAAAGCGCTCGGCCACTACCATCTGTTCGTGATCATCGTGCTTGATCTCACGGTTGGCACGAACTGTCAAGACATTGCGCTCCACCGTCACCTCGAGTCCCTGTGGGTCGATCCCAGGAAGATCGAACTGCACGACATAGGTATCGTTGACTCGAAATGCATCGACCGGCATTGCCGCCCTCGTATCTCGTTGCACAAGCGACTGGAACATCCGATCGAACTCCCGGTAAGGATCAATACGCATAACCATCATGAACCTCCTTTATCAAGAGCAGCACCACTGCTCACTCCTATCAATGCTGGCATCGCAGCATCTATTCCCGAGTATACCAGATTTCCTTAGTCGTTCACACTCAAGTTTTGCGATAGATTATGGTTAGGTTTCTTAAGTCGTGAGACAATCTTTGTCACTACTGCGGGGGATGCCGCTGTAACCATGGCTGTTCCGCCTCGCCGATCGGCGTCGTCGGCGGCGCCGCCACGAATGGCCAGATCTCGCTCGCTATCGCGCGCCAGTTCGCCGTTGCCCCAAGATAGCCAAGCAGTGCATACAGCCCGAGGTTGATGCGCTGGAGGACCACGAATGCGCGGGGGACATTCAAGTACTTAGCGACGGGATGGCTATGATCAAAGGTGTGTCGTAGCAAAGCACTCGCGTAGGCACTCGTCACCGAAAACACACGATCATCGGCGACGATGTCATAGAAATCCCGGAAGAAGTCGGCAATCGCCTCTGGATCGAGATCGTCCTTGGTGACGAGTCCAGCTGCATAGACGATTTTGGCAAAACGTGGCTTATCCCGGTCGAGCACCATCGCCTGAATCATCGACTCAAAGAGTTCAATCTCCGCTTGGGTGAACTCCTTGGTAAATCCGAAGTCCAAGAAGCCAATGCGACCGTCCTTGAGAAAGAGGTAGTTACCTGGGTGCGGATCACCATTGAAGAGTCGGAGCCGATAGAGGCTGCGAAAAACGAAACGAAAGAGCACCTCGCCATAGGCATCCCGTACCGACTGCGGTTCGCTCAGCACCTCCTCAAAGGACCTGCCATGCAGGTACTGGGTTACCAGCACATGAGGAGAGGAGAGCGCGAAGTTGACACGCGGAACCACGATGAAAGGATGGTCCTGATAGTAATCAGCAAAAGTCTGTGTCCGTCGTGCCTCGTTGGTGTAATCCAACTCCTCCTCCAACCGCAGGACCAGCTCATCGGCCATCTCACCCGTCGCCATCGACGGAAAGAGCAACTTCAATGCACCAGCTACGAGCCCAGCGTTGTCAAGATCTGCGCCAATCAGTGCGGCCGCATCAGGAAACTGGACCTTGATCGCGATCTCCTCGCCAGAGCGTAACCGACCGCGGTGAACCTGTCCGATCGAGGCGCTGGCGACGGGAAGCGGATCGACCTCCTTGACAAGACGATAGAAGTCAGGAATCTCGGCGAGGATGGTCGCCTCCGCCAGGGCAAACTCCATCGTCGGCGCATCCCGCTGGAAACTCGCCAGCGCAGCACGGAGATCGGGGTCGACCTCAGCATCGAGATACCCCGCCATCTGGGCAAGCTTGGTCATCAGTCCGCGGGTGTTCGCAAACTGTGCCCGAACGTCGGCGGCGGTCGCCATACGGGCGTTGCGGAGTGCGACCTCACGCCCCGACGCGGGTGTGAGCCGCACCCGTAACCGACGTAACGCGTTGCGCGTTGCTAATCCAAGAATCATCGAGGATGAACGATACCCACGACGTACGTTGAAACCCATACCCGTCAGCCTACGCCAGATCAAGAGCACTGATTCCTCGTGCGCCAGGCTTGGAGGAAGAACGAAGGTGACCTAGAATCCTTCCATGGCCTATCAGACGATCATCGAACCATTTCGCATCCACTCGGTCGAACCGATCCCGATGACAACCAGAGAACAGCGCCAAGAGGCGATCCGTGTCGCCCACTACAACCTCTTCCAGTTGCCTGCGCGTAACGTGATGATTGACCTGCTCACCGACTCAGGAACCGGCGCGATGAGTCGCGACCAATGGGCAGCGATCCAGCACGGTGACGAGTCCTATGCCGGATCTCCATCATGGGAGATCTTCGAGAGTGCGGTGCAGGAACTCTTTGGTTTTCCCCACATCATCCCAACCCATCAGGGACGTGCCGCCGAACGCATCCTCTTCTCGGTACTGGGTGGGCCAAACAAGATCGTCCCTGCGAACACGCACTTCGATACCACTCGGGCTAACGTGGAATACACCGGCGCCCAAGCCATCGATCTCTTGTGCCCCGAAGGGCTCGACCCCGAACTCGAGGCACCCTTCAAAGGCAACATCAACCTCTCGGCGCTCGAAGCGCTCCTGGCCAAGCGGGCCACTGACATCCCTGCGGTTATCCTGACCGTGACCAACAACTCTGGAGGCGGACAACCGGTCTCCATGGAGAATATCCGCGCCGCCAGCACGCTTTGCCGAACTTTTGGGGTCCCACTCTATCTAGACTCGTGCCGTTTCGCCGAAAACGCCTGGTTCATTCGGCTGCGTGAGCCGGGTTATGCCACCAAGTCCGTCACCGAGATCGTACGGGAGATGTACTCCTACGCTGACGGCATGACCATGAGCGCCAAGAAAGATCCGATGGCAAATATTGGAGGCTGGCTGGCCACCAACGACCCTGCGATCGCTGATCAGGCACGAACGATGCTCATCCTCACCGAGGGCTTCCCGACCTATGGAGGCCTTGCCGGCAGGGATTTAGAGGCGATCGCGCAGGGACTACGTGAAGCAGTATCCCACGACTATCTCCACTACCGAATCGCATCCACCGCCTACCTCGGCGATGCCTTAGAAGAGATGGACTTCCCTGTCGTGAGGCCAAGTGGCGGCCACGCCATCTATCTCGATGCCCGACGTCTGCTCCCTCATATCCCTGCTCTTGCGTATCCTGGACAAGCACTGGCGATCGCGCTCTATGAACTCGGTGGTGTCCGTGGCTGCGAGATCGGCTCGGTCATGTTTGGGCGTGCTCCTGATGGCAGCGAGCATCCTAGCGCTCTTGAGCTAGTACGCCTCGCTATTCCGAGGCGTACCTATACCCAGAGCCACATCGACTATGTCGTTGAGGTGTGTGCCGAGGTGCTCAACATTGCTCCCAACCTCAGGGGTTATCGCATCGTCAAGGAGCCACCTGCGCTCAGGCACTTCACTGCCCAGTTTGCGCCACTGGTCTAGCATGCGCTGCCCAACCATCTAGGCACGAAAGGACATGATGCTCGACACCACCAATCTTCTCGGCTTCGATCTCGAAACCACCGGTCTCTCGCTCACCGACGATGAGCCGGTCTCCTATGCCCTCTCCTGGTGGAGCCAGGATGGCATCAGTGACGACTATAGCCTCGTGGCACCGACGCGACCTATCGCACCGGAGGCGACCGCAAAGCATGGCATCTCGGATGAACAGGCTGCGCGTGAGGGCCAGCCCCTCGCGGAGGCCCTCAGACATATCGGCAACGATCTCGTCAAAGCAGGTCGCCAAGGCTGGCTACTGATTGGAATGAACGTCTCTTTCGACCTCAGCATCATCGACGCCCAACTCCGTCGGCACTTCGGCAAGGGGCTTCATAACGTCGGCTGGCAGGGCCCAGTGCTCGACATCTACGTCATTGACCGCGTCTTTAGTGCCCCCCGGCGCGGTTCGCGACAGCTCGACGCCCTCTGCGAATTCTATGGCGTTGAACTCAACAACGCGCATAATGCCCTCGGTGATGCCCACGCCACCGTCGAGGTAGCGCGCCGACAACTCGATGCCTACCCTCGCATCGTTACGATGGATGGCCCAAGCCTCATGGCACTCCAGGAACGCGAACACATCAAATGGCTCCGTAACTTGAATGACTACCGTCGTGAACACCAGGGTGGACCTATCACCATTCCCAAGGCGTGGCCCATCGACACCACCCCTCGATCATCGTGAGCCGCCTGTCCACCGACTGGTGGGAGGGTCATTGGCTCCGAGGTCTCTGCGTGCTCATCGCCGTAGCCTTCATGGTGAGCGCCGTGACCATTTTCCACCAACAGACCATGGTGGTCCCCGAGGTCGGTGCCGTCTCGACCGGTCTGATCTTCTTCCGTATCGATGAATGGCGCCGGGGTCCCATCCCCTTCTACCTCGTGATCTGCGGGGCTGCCTTTCTCGGAGTCGAGATCACTCGCTACCTCCCCCTGAATCTGATCGCCCAGATCGTCATCACCTTGGCGGTCATCCTTGGGGCCGTGCTGTTTTTCCGTGTCCCTGCCTATCCTGCGCTCTCAGCCGGCCTCCTCCCCGTCTACCTCCATCTCATCTCGCCCCTCTACGTCCTGGCAGTCATCATTTTCATGGGGATCCCAATTCTCTTCATCGTCATCACCGAGCGCCCAGGCCTCGGTCCTTCATCGCCAATCCCCGTCAACCTCCGATCGACGATCATCATCGTCGGCTCCCTGGGTGTGATGGTGCTAGCCGTCTGGATCGTACATTCTCCGCTAGCGGTCTTGCCGCCTCTCTTCGTTGCGACCGTCGAAAACGCCAACGCCCCCAAGGGGCGCGGAGTCCGCCAACTCACCTGGACCGCGCTAGCGATCCTTGGGGCCATCGAGTTGACCATCCTCCTCTTCATCAACCTCAACTCCAACTTCGTGGTGCTCATCACGCTGACCCTTGCCCTCATTCTCGTCACCAAACGCGAGATCGAGAGTCCACCCATCCTCGCCCTCGCGATTATCCCGATCGTCTTTGGCCACGCCACCGACCTCCGCATCACGTATCTGATCGTGATCGGCGTCGCGCTCTCACAGATCGCTCCGCCACTTGTCGCGAGTGCAACCGACGGGCTCTTTTCGCTCGTGCGCCCACATCGCGTCATCGACGATGCATACGACTGCGCAGAGGCGAACTTCGACTTGGATAACCGTGCTTAGCTGGCCATTTGTCATCCCTCCCTCTCCCCACCACGAGTTGGGCCCCCCTACTTTCGCCGATCCACGCCCCACCAGAGACGAAGATGCTCGATAACCACGGGCTACCTCAACACGTGCTCGTCATCGGAGGGGGGTCCGAGATCGTACGTGCCCTCCTGGGACGACTTGGGGCCGCATCACTACGCTCGGTCCTCCTCCTTGGACCACACCCACAATCGATGACACAGACAAGTACCGAACTCCTTGCGGCCTACCCAACGCTGGTTGTCGAGACACGACACCTTGACCTTGCCGACACGACGACCCTCGATCACCGCATCAGCGAAGCACTAGCGAGTGTTCAACCCCTCGATGCCGTCATCATGGGCGCTGGCTGGCTTGGCATGCAGTCAGAGGACGAGCAGGAACCAGCTAAGGTAGCCCACTCCATCACCGTTAACTTCACTGGACCAGCGATGGCGTTGACCCATTGCGCCAATCGACTACAGACACAGGGGTACGGGCTCATCATCGTGCTCTCCTCGGTAGCGGGCGAACAGGTGCGACGCTCAAATTACCTCTACGGCGCTGCCAAGGCAGGCCTCGACGGATTTGCCCTCGGTCTCGCTGATCGCCTCCACCCAACGGTACAGGTCTTGGTCGTCCGACCAGGCTTTGTCACCACTGTGATGACCAAAGGACGGCCAACACCCCCGCTGAGTACCACACCGGAACGTGTGGCCGATGATATCATCCGTGGCATCACCCAACACACCACCATCGTATGGAGCCCCCGTATTCTGCGACCGATCATGATGATCTATCGCCATCTTCCGCGCGTCCTCGTCAGGCGTATCCCGTACTAGTCGAGAGATCGACGAGCAATTGCTCTCGACCACACTCAGGTCAGCTGACCGCCGTACCACCGATGATCGGCGCCCCATGACCTGTCGTCGTGGAACCGAGTGCCGGAGAGCTCGGGCCTCCATCAAAACCGACCACCTGGCCATTCGAGAGGATGATGCTGTAGCCGGCACCGTTGGGACCACGAATGATAGCCACCGCCAAGGGGTTCGCCTGTACCGAACCCGCCGAGGGTGCATCGCCAAAGCCATAGGTAGCCCCATCGGCGGTCAACAGGGTGTACCCATCTCCCGTTGGCGAGGCGACGATGCCGACGAACTTGGATCGCACCGTCGTTGTCTGGCTGATATCTCCATAGTCATGAGCTGCCCCAAAGGAGAGGACGGTGCCATTGGCCTCAAGGAGCCAGTACCCGTTGCCGTTCGGGGTTGAGGCGATGCCGACGACTGGCGCGGCGAGTGGGTGAGCACCGGTGAGTCCGGTGAAGCCCTTCGAGTAGGCCGATCCCT
>NZ_DAHVNP010000064.1 GCF_027319265.1 Ferrimicrobium sp.
GACCAACGAGGTTCCTCCACCCATAGCCGATGCACTATTAAAGTCAGTGACCAGGACATCACCGGCTGTAAGGTTGCCAAGCGTCTTTGGAATGACGGCGATCCCGTAAGGGTTGGTGTCGCCGTTGGTTGCATTGGTCGAGGCGATCGTCGTGATCACCTTCTGCGGGAAGAGGGGGGCTGTGGGAGGATTTGGTGCCATCGGCTGGGCATAGGCGACACTTGGCATTGCGAGTAACCCTAAGGCACCGAAGGCACTACCTATTGCGGCGACTCGCAGTATCGATCTTGATGCTTTACTTTTCATGACTGATCTCCTTTCGAGGGAACAACTACCAACAAGTACGCATTGCAGGGTGCGTTCGTTCAATCGCAAGGTCAAAAATCTTCACAATATCGTGTCCCTGTGGTTCTGGTGTTGCCGTGAAGCCACTAGCTGGTATGTGTTGTGCAAGAGTTTGTGCACGTAGAGCGCTGTTTGTTCGATGGGGTCAACAAAGAAATTGAGACGGGATTGAGTCCACGTGACGGGCCGGGATGGCAATAACCTTGGCGGCCAGAGGACGAGGCGCTCACCAGGGGCGTTCAGTGAGTGACGCTGTGGTGATCACGCGCCATGAGCGCCTTCGGGAAGGCAAAGGCGACGGCGACCGTGATGAAGCTGGCCACCGACATCGCGTAGAAGGCGTCATGAATAGCGGAGGTTCCGATTACGAGACCGACGATGAGTACGAGCACTGCCCCGATCGCATTGGAGAGTCCCAGCGCAATGCCGGAGCCTAATGAGGGGTTCTCTGGCAGAATCTCTTGGCCGATGAGAATAGTCGTGGATAGGGTCATGAACAGAGCACAACCGAGTACTGCCGCTATGAGCCAGGTCGCCGGTCCATGGACATAGACCATCGGGATAATTAGTACCGCGACAGCGATGGCCGAGCTGACGAGGACAAAACGTTTGCCAAATCGATCGGTCAGGTGGCCACCACCGAGATTGCCAACGATTCCAACGGCAAGGATCGTGGTGATCACCGAGGCACCGTCGACCAGGCTTTCACCTCGCAAGTGCCAGAGCACTGGGATGAAGGTGACGAGCCCAAAGATCGCGAAGGCACGAAGGCCGGTGTAGGCGATAAGTGCTGACAAGGGGGCGAGGTGTCTGGTCCACGACGTATGCTGGCTTGGTTTGACCGTCGCCTTTGCTTTTGGTGTGAGTGAGGGTGCCCAACGGAAGAGCAACCCAACCGTCACGAGGCCGGGTAGGCCAACGATCCAGAGGTAGCCGAGCCCGAGATGGGCAACGACAAGGCTGGTAAACGTCGGCCAAAGGCCTCTTCCCAGCTCACCTCCCACCAAGAAGAAGGAGGTTCGTAGCCCGCGTCTACCATTGGTGATGCTCCGAATTCCGGCGAGAGCCTGTGGATGAAAAAGTGAGGTACCGAGACCGATCAGAAGCAGCAGTGTGATGAGTACTGGCATGCTATGGGTCTCGCCGAGGAGCGCACCTCCTAGCGAGGTCATGGCGAAACCTGTGATCAATATGGTCCGCCCGCCAACCCGGTCAGAGAACCAGCCAATCAAGGGTTGGAGCGCTTGACCGATCGCGAGAGCTGCAACCAAGGATCCTGCAAGACTCAGCGGTTCGTGCGCATCGATCAAGATGGCGGGAAGTACTCCAGGGAGATAGTTGGCGGCGCCGTCATTGACCATGTGCGCCCAGGTCATCCCAACAAGACGGGCATCATTATGCGAGAGCGTTCTTCGAGAGCCCACGTTATTCTCGTTCGGAGTCTTCATGCAGGTATGTCCGTTCTGCGAGGGTGAGTCCAAGACTGCATTGTCTCATCCAATCTAGCTGGGCTCAATCGGTGTCGGGTGGTGTGGCGGGGGCGGGGATGCCCTATTGGAGAGGCCGCCGGCCCATCAGGAATGGAGAGCGGCCTCAGGTGGCGGGGTTGGCGTTAGAGGGGCAAGGTGACGGGCAGCGGTGTGTCGATCGCCCTGGTCAGTGCAGCCTGGGCGTGCGCATGGGGCCGCTGTGTCACGACGATGATCTGACCTGTCGCACTTGTTCGCGATCAGAAGCTCTGGTCCGTCGGCTTGGGGGCGAGGCTGAGAGACAGCGCTCCGTGTCGTGGTGGACGGGATGTCAGCCTGCCGTGTCCAAGCTGGTGTGTGGCACCAAAGGTGATTGGGCCCGCTCGACCGGACCCAGCCTGCCGTGGGCGCGAGCGTGTTCATGAAGGAAGTGCCGGTCCGGTGATGGGCAACCTAGGCGGGGAGTGTCGTTGTGGCAGGGGCCACTGTACGGTCGCGAGGTTGTGGGGCCTGCGCAGCGATGAAGTCTCGGTACCAGTAGTAGCTTGCCTTAGGAGTGCGCTCTCCGGTCGGATAGTCGACCCAGATCAGGCCAAATCGTTGCGAATATCCGAGAGCCCACTCAAAGTTATCGAGAAGACTCCAGACGTAGTATCCTCGCACGTCGACACCTGACGCGATGGCTTCGGCGACGGCGTGGAGATGCCCTTCGAGGTAAGCGATTCTCGCCGGATCAAGGACGCTGCCGTTGTGCCGGACATAGTCAGCATTGGACATGCCGTTCTCGGTGATGTAGATGGGGATCGACCGATACTGATCCCGCACGTTGTGTAATAACTCGCTCAAGGTCGCAGGCTCCACCTCCCAGCCCATCTGTGTACTCGTAAATCCTGGTCGTTTCAGGTGGATAGCGTTAGCGCTGGTGTCGAGTAGGTTGGGTGCGCGCCCCGTGTCGACGCAGTAACCGAGTGCTTGTAGTTCGGTGAGACGCTCGCGAGATCCGACGATAGCCGGAGCGTAGTAGTTGACCCCCAGAAAGTCGATGGCGGTGGAGATGACGCCGAGATCACCCTCTTCCATCTCTGCGCTGGCTTCTCCGTAGAGTTCCATCATGTCAACGGGATACGCACCTCGGAAGAGGGGATCGAGAAACATACGGTTGGCATTGCCTTCTGTGAGGATGGCCGCCTGCCGGTCGAGTGGGTCTTCACTTGCAGGGGTTACATGAGCTAAGTTCAAGGTGATACCAACCTCGGCAGCACTGCTCGCCCGGATAGTTTGGACGGCAAGTCCGTGCGCGAGGAGGAGATGGTGGTTGGCAGCTAGCGCTGCTGATAGATCAGTGAGTCCGGGTGCATGCTGGCCGACCGCATAACCGAGCCAAGCCGAGCACCAGGGTTCGTTGAGGGTGATCCACTGGCTTACCCTAGAGCCAAGGGCATTCACTAGCTTGTCAACGTAGTCGGCAAAGCGATAGGACGTCTCTCTGCTACTCCAACCCCCCTGGTCTCCGAGGGACTGCGGAAGATCCCAGTGATAGAGCGTTGGGAAAGGGGTAATCTGTTGTGACTCGAGGCGATCGAGGAGTGCAGAGTAGAAGCGCAGACCATCCGGGTTGAGTTCGCCTTTGCCCTCAGGCTGCATCCGGGGCCAAGCGATCGAGAAACGATAGGAGCCGATTCCGAGTTCACGCATGAGTCCGACGTCCTCGCCGAAGCGGTGATAATGGTCGCAAGCGATATCGCCGGTATCTCCGTTGAGTACCTTCCCTGGGGTGCGTGCGAAGGTGTCCCAGATGGACAAACCTCGCCCGCCCTCATTGACGGCTCCTTCGATCTGGTAGGATGCCGTCGCTGCCCCCCAGACGAAGTTGTGCGGGAATACGGTCGTTGCGTTGGTAGCCAATTTGTTCCTCCCCGATCCGTGTCGCCCCGTAAGGCTGGCCTCATCGATTTAACCCTACAACTTACTGAAAGCGCTTACAGCAATTCAGCCTTTATTTTCCCAATATTGTAACATTTTACAAGACGTAGTGCTATATTTCGTGAAAGGGCTTACAGGATGTTTGCAACTGCCACTCCACACGGCGAGTCTGGCAAGGGTTGGGTTTGGGATATTCATGAGCCGAGGCGCTGCGTCACTGTCTGGGCTCGGGGGGGATGAATCAGGTGGAACGAGAGGTCGTGAACCGGGCAACCATCTACGAGGTTGCCGAGCGTGCCGGGGTATCGATTGCCACTGTTTCGCGGGTCATCAATGGCTATGATCGCATCCGTCCGGCCACTCGCGAACAGGTACTACAGGCGATTGACCAACTGAGCTTTGTCCCGAATAACTCTGCGCGAGGGCTGTCGGGGGGCTTGTACAACGTCGTCCGATTGGTGTTCATGCGATCGCGCTCGGAGGAGAGTTTCGAGCTTGTGCAGGAGAGCCTGCTTTTTACCGATGCGATCATTCGTGGCGTGGAGCGCACCTGCGGTGATCGTGGCTTCTCCCTCCTATTGAGTGGCGTCGATGACGATCGCATCGACCAACGACTGGACTCTCTCATGGCAAACTGTGACGGACTGATTCTCCTTGACCGTACGCTCAAGGAGCGGATGATTCCGAGCGTCGCCAGGCGGATTCCAACGGTGTTGTTGGCGGGAAGTGGACGAGCGAAGGCGGCTGCCACTGTCATGGTCGACAATAGCGATGCGATGGTCCAGCTCGCCACCCATCTTGTTGTGGATCACGGCTACCAGCGGCTCGCCTTTCTTGCAGGTTTCGCAAACTCCCCGGACTCGTCGACGCGGCAGGAGGCGTTCCTTTCCACGGCTCGAGAGCTCGGGGCAGCGGTGGAGGTGGGTCCTGATTGGACCTCTGACTACACCTCAACGGATGCGGTGCGTGTGATCGAAGAGCGACTGCAACGAGCCGAGCCGATGCCCCAGGCGATCGCCTGTGCGAACGACCAGGCGGCCATTGGAGCGATCAACGCCCTCACACAAGCGGGCATTCGTGTTCCCGAGGAGGTGGCCGTGACCGGTTTTGATGATATCTCGGTTGCGAGACACCTGACCCCTGCGCTGACTACCGTCCATCAGCCGATCGAGGAACTCGGTTCCATGGCCGCTGCGATCCTGATCGACCAGCTCACCGACCAACGCCGGCCGACGATGAAAAATGTTGTCCTCCCAACCCGGCTTGTGCTGCGACAGAGCTGTGGTTGCCGAGGTGACCTCCCGCCACACCTTGGAGCGTCCGAGGGAGGCGAGGAGGTGGTGCCATGAGATTTTTGCTCCGTCGGTTGGGGTTTTACCTCATTGCGCTGTTCGTCGCCATCACGGTGAACTTCTTTATCCCGCGGCTGATGCCGGGTAACGTGGTCGAGAATTTGATGTCTAAATATCCGAACCTAAAACCCTCAGCGCAACGCGCCCTTGACGTACTGCTCGGGGTGGGGCATCAAGGGTCGTTGCTGCATCAGTACGTTCTCTACCTCGGGCAGCTAGCTCATGGCAACTTTGGTATCGACCCATTGCAGTTTCCCACCCCGGTTATTGACATTATCCGTGCAGCACTACCCTGGACCATCGTCTTGGTTGGGACAGCTACGGTGATCAGCTGGCTCTTGGGGACCGGGCTTGGGATCCTGGCCGCATGGCGACGTGGTGGGCGCCTCGACCAACTCCTTCCAGCCTTGAGTTTTCTGCAAGCAACCCCGTACTTCTTTTTGGCACTTGTGCTTGTCTGGTTGTTGGCGCTTCACTTTCATCTCTTCCCTGCCCAACAGGGCTTTAGCAACGGGTTAACGATCGGGTTCAACTGGGCCTTTATCTCCAGTGCGGTAGTGCACTCGATCTTGCCTGCCTTGACGATCGTCCTCACCTCGGCTGCTGGCTGGATGTTGCAGATGCGCAATGTGATGGTCGCTACCATGGGCGAAGATTATGTGCTTGCAGCCCAAGCAAAAGGTCTTAGCAAGCGACGAGTGATCTTTACTTACGGGGCGCGTAACGCTATCTTGCCCTCCATCTCTGGTTTCGCCCTTGCCCTCGGGTTTGTCGTCTCCGGTACCTTGCTGATGGAGATTGTCTTTAACTATCCCGGTATCGGAACCCAGCTTTACAACGCGGTTACCTCAGATGACTACCCGCTCACCCAAGCGATTTTTCTGATCATCTCGGTCGCAGTGCTTCTTGCCAATATCGGTGCAGATGTGATCTATGTGATCCTCGATCCACGAGTTCGTCGAAGGGGGGTAGGGTAACGGTGCTGAGTCCCGTCATAGATCCTGAGGCGCCAACCACGCTAGCCGCGAGGGGTCGTCGACAGCTACCGATGTTCCTGCGCAACAAGAAGGCGTTCGCAGGGGCCGTCATTATCGGCTTCTTTGTTCTGGTTTCCTTGCTGGGTCCCTGGCTGGCCCCGTACTCACCATCCGCCCAGAGTACTGCCCCTGGATCATCGGTGGCGGCCCCAAGCTTCGCGCACCTCCTTGGGACCGATCAGTTAGGGCGCGATGTACTCTCTCAGGTGCTGGTGGGCACGAGGACCACCATGCTCATCGGTATCATCACCGGAGTTGTGGCGACCATCCTTGCGGTGTTGATCGGTGTAGGTGCGGGCTATCTTGGCGACAAGTGGGATGAGCTGCTCTCCTTGCTCTCTAACGTCTTTCTGGTCTTTCCTGCGCTTCCCTTTCTGATCGTAGTATTGGGAGCATTCCCGAGCACAGGAGATGTGCCAATTGTGATCATGCTCTCGGTGCTCGGCTGGCCGTGGGGGGCGAGGGTTATCCGCGCGCAGACGCTCTCCATTCGGAATAAGGACTTCGTAGCCGCGGCACAGGAGACAGGCGAGCGTAGCTGGCACATCATCCTTCATGACATCGTCCCGAATCAGATCAGCCTCATCGCCGCGACCTTCGTCGGTGCAGTCCTCTATGCGATTGGAACCTCGGTTGGTCTGAACTTTCTCGGCATTGGAGGGACCTCAACCTGGAGTCTTGGTACCATCCTCTACTGGGCTGAAAACGGTAATGCGCTCGAGCTCGGTGCTTGGTGGTGGTTCGCGGTTCCAGGAGTGTTGATTGCGCTCATCGGCATGGGGTTGGTCCTGATCAACTTTGGCCTTGATGAACTGGGCAATCCGCGGCTGAGGGATGGTTCGCGAGTCGGTCGAGTGCGTGGAAAGTTATGGACCCCGTCGGATCCAACCCTCGTCGAGAGGGAAGGTGATGGCGTGCGCCATCATCGCCTATCCTTGCGTAGCCGTGGGTCAGGCGCTGGTGACGACCACAATGGGATACCCGTCGCCTCTTCTCTCATCACTGTGGCGCCCACGCGCAACGGAGACAGTTCCCCTGCGGGTCACGCAGGGCCACTGCTTGAGATTCGCGATTTGAGTATCGTCTATCGCTCCGGTGGCCGCGAACTGCGCGCGGTGAACAACATCAACCTCTCTGTAGAGCGCGGCGAGATCGTCGGTCTGGCTGGAGAGTCAGGCTCGGGGAAATCGACGTTGGCCTATGGAGCCTGTCGCCTGCTGCGACCCCCAGCGGTGATTACCTCTGGGTCGGTCATTTATTCTGGGGAGCGCTATCAGGGTGGCGAGCGCGATCTGTTGCGCATGGATGCTTGCCAACTCGAACAGCTCCGGTGGCGCGAGATCTCGATCGTCTTTCAGAGTGCCATGAACGCGCTCAATCCGGTACTGCGGATTGAGGATCAGCTCCTTGACCCTATTCAGCGACATCTCGCTCTGTCGAACGATGAGGCTCATGATCGGGTGTACGAGGTCATGGAGCTGGTCGATATCCCACGAAATCGACTAAAAAGCTACCCGCACGAGCTCTCAGGTGGGATGCGCCAGCGCATCATGATCGCAATGGCACTTACTGTCGATCCACAGTTGATCATCATGGATGAACCTACTACAGCGCTCGATGTGGTGGTCCAGCGTGACATTTTGGTACAGATCAAAGAGTTGAAGGAGCGGTTGAACTTCTCCGTCATCTTTATCACGCATGATCTCTCACTGTTGGTGGAGCTCGCGGACCGCTTAGCCATTATGTACGCCGGAAGCCTCATGGAGATCGGCGATACAACTGATCTGGCGGAGCATACCGCCCATCCCTACACCCAAGGGCTTCTCCACTCCTTTCCCCCTCTCCATGGTCCGCGCAAGTCCTTGTTGGGGATTCCTGGTTCACCTCCGGACCTCTATGAGCCGGTGGTCGGTTGTCCTTTTGCTCCACGCTGTGGCTATCGTGACGAGTTGTGTGAGCATGTCGACGTCCGCCTCCACCCACTCAAGGATGGCTCCAGCGGGATGCAACTGAGTGCCTGCCCATTTACGGACCGTATGCGCAGCGTGGCAACGATGGACGGCTCGGCGCTGGCAGCGACGGATCGTGGAGGTCTCCAAGATGCCTGAGACAGTCGAGGTCATGGCCTGGCCAGAGCAGGAGCAGGAGCGCCCAGTACTGCGTGCACGCAGTGTGAGCAGACGTTATCGGCTTGGTCGCCGGCGTGATGGAGTACTCGATGCGGTCAAAGACGTATCGATTGATCTGTATCGAGGCAAGGTTCTCGCCGTGGTGGGAGAGTCCGGATCCGGCAAATCGACCCTCGCCAAGCTACTCGCTGGGCGAGAGAGCCCAACCTCGGGCCTCATCGAACTGGAAGGATCGGCGATCAAGGTCCGTAACCAACGTGATTTTCGCCAATATAAACGAGTAGTTCAGATGATCTTTCAGGATCCGTTTGCGTCGCTGAACCCAGTCCATACCATCGGTTATCATCTAGAACGTCCGGTCAAGATCCACCAAGGGCTCT
Source organism: Ferrimicrobium sp. (assembly GCF_027319265.1). Lineage (NCBI taxonomy): Bacteria > Bacillati > Actinomycetota > Acidimicrobiia > Acidimicrobiales > Acidimicrobiaceae > Ferrimicrobium > Ferrimicrobium sp. The sequence continues at coordinate 8,636 of NZ_DAHVNP010000064.1, forward strand.
CGGGGGAGGAGCTCAAGGACCAGCTCGCATTCCTGATGGACCAGGTGCGTTTGACGCCCGGGAGCCGCTACCTGTCAAAGTATCCGCATGAACTCTCCGGGGGTCAGCGTCAACGAGTATCGATTGCCAGGGCGCTCGCTGCTCGGCCGTCGGTCCTCCTCGCCGATGAGCCCGTCTCTATGCTCGACGTCTCGATCCGCTTGGAGATCTTGGCACTCCTGGACGACCTGCGCACGCGACTGGGTTTGGCGGTACTCTATATCACTCATGACATCGCCTCGGCGCGATATCTTGGGGATGACATTGTGGTGATGTACGCTGGCCAGGTTGTGGAGCGAGGTGCCGCAGAGGAGGTCACCCAGCGCCCCTCGCATCCATACACACAGCTACTGATCAGCTCGTCGCCTGATCCGGATTCGATGATCACGACGGCTCTGGCACGGCCAGAGTCGTCGATGCATCAAGGAACCATGAACCCAAGCACTACGGGCTGTCCGTTTGTTGTCCGCTGCCCGTTCGCCGATGACCAGTGTCGATCCGAGTATCCCCCCTCAACTGCGGTCGGCCTAGGACACTGGGTGAGTTGCTGGCATATCGAGGAGGCCCGCCATGACTGAGGTGTTGGCCTGTGAGTTCTCCTTGAAGAAGGTAGGAGTGGTGCGAAGGGAGGCAGACAGAGTCTGAGTGGTAGATGGGTTGCGACGCGCTCTTGGTGGGGCCAAGGGCGCGTCGCCTAGTGATGGTTCTTATCACCTTGAATGGAAAGGCTAGTAGCAGGATGGAAATCTTCAACGGTAGGCGGTTTCGCCTTGGTATGGCGATGGTAGTGGCGACAGGTATCGCCTTAAGTGCCTGTGGAAGCAGTAGCACGAGTAGCAGTAGTTCGTCAAAGACGACCTCATCCCAGGGTGCCTCTGCGCAGGTCCTGACGATGGAGTCAAGCCCAACAAACCCGATCAGCAGGAACTTTAACCCGTTCTTGGCGACTTCGGCGGCGCAACTCCTTGGGGCGACCTCGATGATCTACGAGCCGCTCTATCAATTCGATCTCGCGAAGCCGACGGTCTCGTATCCGTGGCTCGCTACCTCGTACCAGTGGAACTCGAATGGAACGGCGATTACCTTCTCTATTCGAAAGGGTGTCAAGTGGAGTAATGGGAGCGCGCTTACGCCAGCAGATGTTGCCTTCACCTATAACCTGGTAAAGCAGTACCCTGATATCAATACCAATGGGTTGACGATCTCGAGCGTCTCGGTCTCAGGGGATGCGGTGACGATCACGTTTCCCACCCCCCAATACACCAACCTTCAGGGTATCGCTAACGTTCCTATCGTTCCCGAGGCGATCTGGAGCAAGGTAGGAGATCCGGGCAAGTATCAGGATCCGAACCCGGTAGGGAGTGGTCCCTACAAGTTGGCGACCTTCACTCCTGAGGGCATCACGCTAACCAAAAACCCCCTCTATTGGCAGCCAGTTCATGTAACAACGCTGGACTTTCCGGTCTATTCGTCGAACACGACGGCACTTGAGGCACTGGACACCAACCAAGCACAATGGGCTGGTAACTTCATCACAGGTCTTGACAAACTCTACATCAATCCCGATCCTGCACATCACAAGGCATGGTTCAATCCCGAGAATACGGTGTCGTTGATTCCGAATCTTCATACCTGGCCGACGGACCAGCTCCCGGTGCGCCAAGCCATCAGTGATGCCATCGACCGGAATGCGATCTCCACCGATGGTGAGTCAGGGCTTGAGCCGCCCGTGACCAATCTTTCGGGTCTCGTGTTGCCTACGTTCAAGTCCTACAGCACCTCTGCGCTGGCCAAGTACACGGTCAACGACAATGGCAGTGTTCAGGCGGCGGACGCGGTCTTAAAAAAGGCCGGCTATACGATAGGCTCCAATGGTTACTACCAGCTCAACGGCAAGACGGTGACGATCCAGGTGACGGATCCGTCTTCGTATAGTGACTATGCCGCCGATGACGAAATCGTGGCAGCTGATCTGCAGAAGGCCCACATCGATGCGACCTTCGTTGGGCAGTCCGTGTCCGCTTGGTCAAGTGATGTGGCGTCAGGGAACTTCCAGCTCACCGAGCACTGGTCGGCCCAGGGTATCACCCCATACCAGCAATATGATGGCTGGTTGGCGTCCTCCCTCGCGACCACCGCTGCTACCGGTGACTATGAACGACTGAACAATCCTACGATCAATACAGATCTGGCTGGCCTGGCTCAGGCGTCGACATTAAGTCAGCAGCGTGCCGCCCTCGTTCCGATCGCGAGCTACGTGGCGACGAACTTACCAGTGATCCCAACGGTGTATGGCGCAGCATTCGATGAGTACAACAACACCAACTTTGTGGGCTGGCCGACCCCGAGTAACCCGTATGAGTCGGGTCAGCCAGATAACCCTACCAATGAGGTTGTCGTCTTGCACCTTTCTCCAAGGAGCTAACGACTCTCCAGGGGGCTAACGGCGTTCCCGAAGGCTAACGGCGATGGGGCTCTGACCACGGACAACGGTGTTCTTGCTATGATCCCCATCGCGGAGCCGATCTCGGGTGTCATCGAAACCGTTGGCAAGGCAGCAGCGAACGCAGATTCGAGCAGGTGGCCAAGGATGGAAGTCAGCCGCACTGGCCACATTGCCAACCCTCCAGCGCTTGATGGTGGCGAGAGTGGCTAGCGGGTCAATGCGATATCGGTATCAAACTGCGGTTAGGCCGTGGGTGTGCGATCGATGTTGCGTTCGACGATGGATGTCGCATCGACCGTTGGGTTGGGGAAATCAGCTAGGAGCTTGGTTCCATGCCAAGGGAGAAGTTCACCGCAGCCTCAACATGAAGGCGGGTTGTTGGAAAAACTGGAATCGGGCTATCGGCTTGGGAGACGAGCATTTCGATCTCGGTGCAGCCCAGGATGACGCCTTCGGCCCCTACATGAGAGAGACGGGTAATGATGTTGCGATAGATCTGGCGGGAACTGTCCTCGACATTGCCGAGGCAGAGTTCATCGTAGATGATGCGATGCACTTCGGCGCGGTCCTCTGGTGGAGGAATGACGACGGTGAGGCCATGTTGGGCGAGCCGTTCGCGATAGAAATCTTGTTCCATGGTGAAGCTGGTGCCCAGCAAGGCGACGGTGGTGAGCCCAGCTGTAATGACGGCTCGGGCGGCCACGTCGGCCAAGTGGAGCAGTGGGATTCTTACCGCTGCTTGAATCTGATCCGCAACGTTGTGCATCGTGTTGGTGCAAAGCACTACCACCTCGGCGCCACCCGCCTCAAGCTCTCTCGCAGACTGTGCGAGCAGACGCCCAGCCTCCTCCCATTCCCCCTGGATCTGGAGGGATTCGATATCGGCAAAGTCGAGCGAGACCAGGAGAATTTTGGCGGAGTGGAGACCTCCAAGCCGAGCGCTTACGAGCTCGTTGGCCAAGCGGTAGTACTGTGCCGTTGACTCCCAGCTCATCCCCCCTAACATCCCGATCACACGTGAAGAAGTAGCCACTACCGCAGTCTACGAGGATTCGCTTGAGGCGGAAGCGCCCCGCGTCTCTCAACTGAAACGGCAGGGTGATCAGCGATCCTTGGTGCTGGGTTCGATCTGGCATCTGGTGGTGAACGAGATGGGTGGGGTGACGGGATCAGGCCCAAAGGGGATCTCGACCTCACGTTATGCAAGGGCTCGCTACGCCGCTGGGATGGACTGCGCCAACGGGCGTACGAACTGCTATCAGTGCCGATCTCGGCTGTGCAGGAGGTGGTGAGCAAAATCTGGGGATGCACCTCTTTGTCCCCATAACATGGGCTTTGGCCCGGCCTTTGCGTTAGCGTCGTTGGCTGAGTGTTGGTGTCCTCCCAACTCGGGGCCGGGTGGGGTGCCCTTGGTCGCTGTGCTGGAGAGCGAGTTGCCTGGGTGTCGATCGTAACCAAGAAAGATGAGCGAGCGCAGGCCAATGGTCCCCTCTAAGACGAAGACTTCGACAAAACTTGCTCTTGGCACTGGCGTCACCAAGCATTGCTCGCGCCACCGAAGAGTTGTAGCCTTTTTGAAGGCGACATGTCGCCCGATTGGTTGACATCGGCCAGGTGAATCATGTCTATTGTAGCCTCATAAGGAGGGTAAATGAGAGTAGTTCCCACCACGAAAGACGTCTCGATCAAAGAGGCCTACCTGCTGTACCTGCTTCGATGGAACGATTTCCACGGGAGATCGTCGCGGCAAGAGTTCTGGAAGATCGTCGCCATCAATCTCGTCGCCTCCTTGATTCTGTCTCGGTTGAGCTATGCAGTAGGGCTCGGGGGTTGGATTGGGCTGGCCTTTAGCCTTCTCAATGTCATCCCGGTGGCCGCACTGCAGACGAGGAGGCTCCATGACGCCGGTCATAGCGGCTGGTGGATTGTGATAGGGGCCGCGATGAGCGCTCTGTTTCTAGTACTTGTGACCGTGGCGACTGTTGTTGCCCGCGGAACGTCGGGAGTTTACATGATGCGTTCCGTCGCCCCTGTGTTTCTTGGCTTGGGGCTTTTTGGCATGGCCATATTTGTTCTTGAGATTGTCATCGTCGTCTTCGACTGTCAACGTGGTGTTGTTGATAACCGTTATGGACCACAGATGCATTGACGAGCTGTCTTGCGACCTGGGTAGTGATGATACACCGCTCTGTACCGCGCTATCGCGGTCACGGAGGTCGCATGAGAGGGGACCGATGATCGATCGTATACGCCTGGCGCATCGTTGTGCTTGGCTCACAGTTTGAGACTCGACGGCCCAACCCCAGTCGGTGTTGGGCTTCGACGGCTGCCAGGCCACTGCGTCATCGCCACCTGAGCATAGCTGCGCCAGGACGGGTAGCGGCGAGAGCATCCCGCCCTGATCATGAGATAGAGAGACTGCTTCTGTCCCGTGCTATTGAGCCGAGCCAGTGATTCGATAGCGCCAGCTCGTTCTTGCCTTCGCGCGGCGGTCTCTTGATTTTGTCGATTCCAAAGGTCCTTCCCTTCGTTTGTCTGGCGCGACCGAAGGCTGTCGAGGGGCCGCGGCTTGACGAACGACCGGTGAGCCGCGGTGGGCAGGGGTGCACAGCTGGGTTGCCGTGGAGGCGTTATCGCATCAATTGGTTCGTCATTGGGATGGGGGAGATCCGCCTTCGTAGAGGCGGGTTACGCAAAGGTGAACGTGGCGAGTGTCTGGCTCTCTCGCGGTGCTCACGTTCTCATTGCACGAGGGGAGGTATCGGCACCGTTTGGAGCAATCCTTTGAATACATCATCTACTAAATGCACAGTCGGCGTGCCAGAGGTTCGCGAGAGTATCAAACGATGTTCCACGACGAAAGGGGCGAGGGTCAGCACGTCGTCGGGTACCACGTACGCTCGGCTATGCAGGAGTGCCCAGGCTTGGGCCGCTCGATAGAGCGCTAAGGAGGCTCGAGGGCTCATGCCCAACTCGATTCGCGGCGAGGATCGAGTTGTTTCGGCGATTCTCGCGATGTAGTCGCGTATGGTATCGGATACGTGAACACGCTTAACCGCCTGCATCCGCTCGAGTAACTCTGGTAGGGTGATGACGGCTTGGACCGATTCTGGTGAGCGTGTCTCGTCCGACTGGGAGAGTATGTTCGATTCCTCCTCGACGCTGGGATAACCAACGTTGAGCCGAAAGAGAAAACGATCGAGTTGGCTCTCGGGTAACGGGAACGTCCCGTCGTACTCAATCGGATTCTGGGTGGCGACCACCAGGAAAGGTGGTTGCAGCGGATGGGTGACTCCGTCGACCGTCACCTGTCCCTCCTCCATGACCTCCAGGAGTGCGCTCTGCGTTCGTGGCGAGGTGCGGTTGATCTCATCGGCGATCACGAGGTTCGCAAAGACTGGTCCGGGATGAAACTCGAACTGACGGGTACCGGGATGAAAGATGGTCACGCCGGTGATGTCAGTGGGCAAGAGGTCTGGCGTGCATTGGATCCGGCGATGCGTTAAGCCAAGACTGCGTGCCAGAGTCGTAGCAACGGTGGTTTTGCCAACACCGGGTACGTCATCGATCAGTACATGTCCCTGTGCGAGTACGGCGGTCACCATGAACTCCATGAGGGAGCGCTTACCGATGATGGTTGTCTCCAAATTGTTGACGATACGACCCAGTTGCGGATCGAGCTGATCCATGGTAGTTGGGACTATCGATCCGTTCCCCAAGGCGACCCCCGTCATCCAAAAATTGCTGGCACTACGTAGAGATCCTACCCACTCACAGGGTATATCGACAATCACACCAGTTGGTAGCCGCTCCATACTCGGGAACATGCCTGCACACAGCTAAGTGATTTCAGTCAAACCATCGCGTCTGTGTGATCGGGTCTGCCCCTCGGCGCTCCTGCGTACCCCCTCCTTGACCGCAGTCACGAGTCGTGCCTGGTCTTGGCTTCGTCGGGCACAACGGGTCGGCGTCCTGCCGACGGACTTCTACAGGGTCCGCCTGGCTCCGACCTCGCCAACACCGACGGATGACGTTGGTCGAGTGGCGAGCGATGTTGTCCCTCGGGCGCACTATTGGGAGGATTGGCGACTGATCAGGTTCTCCTGGGGGAGCAGCTGGTCGCCACGACAGCGGAGATGATTCCATTGACGGTGGCTGAGGCCGTTGCGCGGGCGTTAGCGTCATGTGGCGAGGTGGCTCGCCGATGCGCGGTCCTTACTGGCCAACCTTGAGCTTCGATCGGTGCAGGCGTCGTGCACGACCTCGTAGCGTCTCCCATAGTCTCTTGGCCTCGGCTGTCTCGCCTGAGGATAACGGCTTCTGCGAGTAGAAGGATAGCTCGAGTAAACGCACCAATGGTTGGACAAGACCGCCGTCGTGGGGGAAGTGATTCGCCCAAGTCTGCCCCCATTCTCGCGGGCTGCTTGCACTCCACTGGGCTCCAAAACTGCGGCGTGAGATCCGTTGTATATCGATCCACAGCTGGAACGTTTCGTTCCTGCGCGCGCGGCCCCTCTGCCATCGCCATATGAGAACGGCCGATGCGGCAAGGATGAGTGTTGCGATACCGATTTCTTCTGTGTGCTGCCCCTCGGGGTTTTGGGTTGCGCGCTTTTGGCCTCGCCGGGTGGGGATCTTGCGGAGATGGGCATCAGCATTGAGCGAAGGGGGTGTAGGCAGGCCGAGCTTGGCAATACCTGGCGATGGGGCAACGGGTTGCGTTTGAGGTCCGCGGAGCACGCCAGCAGTCGAGTATATGGGGAAACTGAAGCCAGGGGTGGGGTCAAATGGTACCCAACCGGCTCCACTGAGCCAGATCTGGGCCCAGGAGTGGGCGTCGACCTGACGCACTAAGTAACCCTTCTCCGTCTTGTTGTACGTGCCTGGTGCATACCCTACGACCCAGCGCGCGGGCACCCCGAGCGAGCGCATCATCATGATGAATGATGTTGAGAATTGATCGCAGTAGCCTTGTCGGTCCACGAAGAGAAATTGATTGACGACATCGTGGGGACTCCGAGCGACGTGATAGGAGTAGCGGTAGTGGGCGTCAAGGTACCTCTTGATCGTTTGCGCGGCATCGAATGGACCGCTGGTGCCTGCAGCAAGACGCTTGGCTAATTGACTGACTCGTGAGGAGAGGGTACTGGGAAGCTCGAGGTCATCTTGTAAGTTTCGAGGGATGTCGCCGTAGGGGCGGTTCGCAAGTTCCTTGGTGGTGTAGAGCGGCTCAAAGGCGCTCAGGCGATAGTTTCGGAGACCCTTTACGTCAATGCGGCCCGATCGCGAATGCACGGTAGTGGTGACCGAAAACTTCAGCGGCGCCCCCATGTAGAACAGATTGGTCAGAGCGTGCCGCGAGGTGTCAACAATCTTCGCATGTACGAGTGTGTCGTGGCTTCCTTCGAAGTAGGGTGCGATGATCGGTACATCGCTTCCGCCTGCGAGGTGCTCAAAGACCGATGTGGGACCCTTGTTCGACCAGCTCAATCCGTTAAATGTGTTGTAGGTAGCGGCTTGCCAGTAATACGGTGCGTTGGTGTGGGCGACAAACACAGGAGCTTGGTTCGGTACGAGCGAATGATCGATTTGGGTGATCCCCGCTCCATACCCAGTCGTGGCGAGACCGGCCGTCGCACCAGTGGTGCGAAAATCGGTGAGGAGGGCTCCAAGGTGAAGCGGTGCATGCGAGGGGAGTTCGAAGCCTATGACGAGCGGGGCGAGCACTACGATAGCCGCGAGCGCGTTGACCACAGGCCTGCGTGCTACGCTGACCTTGGTCCCACCGATTTCGACCTGGTGAACATTGACGAGGATGATGAGTCCTACGATCAGGTAGCTCGCGAGAGGCAACTCGGCGGTCAGCCCCCAGAGCACGTGGTCGACACAGATCATGACAGTGCCGAAGACCATCAGTGCCAAAACTTGATTGTAGTGCTGACAGCGTCGGAAAATGAGCCAACCCAACAGTACGCCGAGCAACACAAAGGGCGCCGCGTTATGTGCGCTTATCTGGGTCCATCGATGGAGCGGGAGGATGAGGAGTTGGTGACTCACGCTGTGGACGGCGGCACCGAGAGCGGGTAGCGAGACCCAACGGTCCCAAAGAGAACACAGCTGGAGATACAGGAGCGCGATCCAACCGATCAAACGCAGCGTCCAATGGGGCCATGACTCCGTCAACGCAAGAAGGATGGGGGTGATGGCGAGAACGAACGCGTCCGGGTATCCTCCGGAGTGGACCAACGGCCAGAACAGGGCAGTTGCCCAAAGACCGAGGAGAAGTGATCTGTTCATCTCGACGCTCGTTCTCTGGTTAGGCCGAGGTGTGCTCGCCAATCGGCAAGACTGGTGACGCCTCCGTCCCCAACGATGATGATGGAGTCAGCGCCGCTCTTCCAGATGGCTCGATATCGATTGGTGGTGATCACCAATACGTGCCCTCGGTAACGCGCATCGTGAACGGGGTCCAATGGGTCGTGGCTACCGTAGTTCAGCGCGCTCAAGAAGTCCATCATGCGCACTAAGGCACTCTGACCGGAGAGCAGTGAAGTGTGATCAAAGGGTTGGTCGAGCGTGGTGATGCGAAGCATCAGCTGTGAGCGGTTCGACTGGTACACGAGCGACGCGGCGATAGAGATGGCGAGCTCCCAGTCGTTGGCTGCGAAGTGTGATGCGGTGTCCAACAAGACGATGAACTCGGCCTCATTCTCTGGTTCAAAGTGCTTGACTTTGAACTCGCCTGTTCTTGCCGTAGTTTTCCAATGCACGTGCGACAGGCGATCTCCTGGGATGTACTCGCGAATGCCTTGTAATTGCGTCGACGCTTGGCGAGTTCGACGCGTAGCAAGTTGCTGCCCATTCCATAGATAATTTTGCAGTTCAGCCCTACTGAGGCCAATGATTTTTGGCCAGACATGTAGACGGATGGCATCCTGCTCGATCCTGATTGCGCGTTGAAAGAAGCCAAAGAAGTCGCTGGTGATGATAGCGATGTCCCCAAACTCGAGCGAGCCGCGCTGGAGGTCGGCTACTTCGTACCTGATCGTCTGCACTCGATCACCAAGCGTGGTGAGGACGAACCGATGCTCCTCCGTTCCCCGCGCGGACTGCGTGTGATCGACCATGACGAGATGGAGCCACGGCCACCTAGTAGCCGTCACCGTAAGGGTTACTTCAAGCCAACCGCCGGCATAGTACGGACCGGGGTTTAACCCTCGTGTGACCAGGATGCTCGAGAGCGGTCCTAGCTGGCTGAAGAGGGCGATGGCGAGCAAAACTAGTAGAAAATCGAAGAGGTGCCAGGCCAGCGAGCCACCCGCAAAGAGCGCGAAGAGGAGAGATAGAAAAGTGCTGAAGAGGACAACACCCCCTCGAAACCGTATGCCCATTATCCATTAGGATAACAAGACCTCACCGTTACCGGTAGTGACACATCGGTACTTTCTCACTCTCTAATCGGTCCGTCCGTGGACTCAGCACCGCGCTGGAATGCCGATCCGGACTGAGCGAACTTGCTTCGCTGCCTTCCATGACCGAGGCACCACGGCAACGACTCCCAGGAATTGTTTGCTCGATCTCTGACCTGGTGTGTCGATCGCGACGCTTGTTTGATCGGTGGATTCGGAGTCCATGCACCGGTGGTGTCCCCCGGTCACCTGATAGGGTTGAGAATCTGTGCACCCAGGTCGGCTCGGGCAACCTTGATTGCTAGCGATGAACGATCCAGCGTGGCACAAAGGGGACAACCCAAACAGGTAGGCAGATCGTTGAGTGAGGGTCATGGTGAGCTCAAGCGAGGGCAGACCGTGATCTGAGTTTGCTGGTGCGGGACGAGGGGGATCACCTAGTGGTCGATAGTTATGGATCCGTCCGCTCGGTGTACACCGGTAGGATTGGCCACGTGACTTTTGGAGCAGGGTTTGATCGACTGTCCGGTTATCCCTTTGAGGTTCGTTACAGCCAAGGAGCACTCCAGAGAGCTCGCATGTCAGCTGATGTCGCGGCTGATGCCTATCGGTACTTGCGTGGACTTTTCTCTGAGTTCGCGCCGGACATCGCGTTGATCGTCGCCAGCAAGGCGGACTGGTCGAGCACGCAGCCCTACGGGATGCCGTATTTCAACGATGACCAAGGGCAGATCCGACCCGGGATCCTGGCGATGCCGAGTGAGCAGAGTGTATTTTGGACTGAAATGGCTAATGATATCGGTGGCGTATCGGGAAGCGGCTACGCGAAGCTGCTTGCCACCTATGCCAACGGTGCTGGCGATCTTGACCTCCAACCGTTTTTTGACCTTGTCACCATCCACGAGCTTGGCCATGCCTTCGAGGTTTTAAGCGGTCTCCGGTTGCCAACGTTCTGGTTGGGCGAGATCTTTGCCAACCTGGCTCTCCACACATTCGTCGCGACCAGACGGCCAAGGAACTTAGCGACACTTGAGGTATTGCCCACCGTCGGTGTTGAAGACGAACTGTTTACCATGCAGATACGTGCCGAGGGTTCTCATACATTGGAGGACTTTGAGTCCCACTACGCCGGTAGCTCCCAACAGATGAGTTCTCGTAACTATGTTTGGTACCAATATCGATTCCTTCGACTCGCCGCGAAGATCTTCGCAGTTGATGGAGAAGGCGGGTTGGTTCGGTTTTGGGAATGCTTTCGTGGCCGAGTTGGACGGAGTCTCAACGAATCTACAATCCCTTCGATTGTGAGGTTGTTGACCACCGAGGTGAGCGAGACCCTTGGCGATGCGGTCGAAAATTGGCGTGAGTGGTGAGGGGTTCGCCGACACGCGGCGCCAGGACCGCCCCACCTCGAGCAGCGTTCGAGCCGTGAAAGCTGAAAAGGCCGCTGCTCTGGCCGAGGCAATGTTCGGCACTGAACCTCCCTCTTGGTCACTCGTTTTGTCACGCCTTCAAGGTGCTGGACGCATTGGAGTGGGCGATCGTCGCTCTTTGCTAGGTCTGGCCTTCTGTGCAGGCTGGTACTCTCCCATGGGCCATATGCCATCTACGGATTCTTAGATAGGTTTTCGTGCCCGAATCGAGTACAGCAGGGGAATGCGTGGCATTCCTGCGGAAATGCGGTATCTGCGATCATCGGGCGATTGTTCGAGGAGCGTGGTTTGCGCAAAATGCGTGTAGTCAAACTCATGAAGCCACTCGACGGTGAGGCCAACGCTCGCGATGCACGAGATGATCTCCCCGAGGGTATGGTGCCATTCTGCCGTGAGGTTGGCGTGAGTCACGTGTTCGGGGGCGGCATAACTTCCCCCTGGGTCAGCTTCGACGTACGGCTGATCGGCGAAGTAGTCGTTCGCGATGGTCCACCCATCGTCAGGCAAGATCCAGGTGATTGGATGGAACTCGACTAGGTAGAGGTACCCACCAGGGTTGAGAAGCTGATCGACGACCTTAGCCCAGCTGCCCAGATCGTCGAGCCAGTCGATCGCCCCTTTCCCGGTGTAGATAATATCGAAGCGACGATTGAGGACCTCGGGGGCTGCGTAGACATCGGAGACGATCCATGTGCCGTCAATGCCACAGGCGGCGGCGATACGCCTCGCTTCGGCAATCGCCGGGGCGGAGAAGTCAAGACCAGTCACTTGGAAGCCTCGCCTTGCCCAGGAGATGGTGTCGGTGCCGATGTGACACTGGAGGTGGAGGAGGCTGGTACCTGCTTCGCTCGGAAGCTCTTCTAGCTCAAAGGGGTCGAGGGCAGACTCGCCGTTGATGAGTTGTTCCACGCGATAGAAGCTAGCGTTGGCATGAACGGGGGCACGCTCGTCCCACCAAGCAAGGTTTGCTGCCACGAGTGCGTCACGATCCATGGTGCCATCGTAGCACCTCGACAACATCGAGTCGATTACTCTTCGCAGCGAAAGGAATGATGTGTAGGGTGGGTGAAGATGTGATGACTGCTCTGTACGAACGGTAGGGAAGAAGTAGTGGCTTCGAACCTACGGAATCGAACGATGCCTAGCGCTACTCATCCGTGGGTCTTGGCCGTGAGCGGAGGGCGCCTTGGGACGAGTCTTCGCTCAAGGGGGAGGCCGTAGTCGATCCTCGCCTAGCAATCGGGAGGATATTGGGACCCCTTTCGAGGGGATGAAGATTGTGGCCAAGACTCGGTCCACGGCCGCGATGTCGCCTCGACCTGCTCGGAGCGGGCGAGGCGAGCGCCGACGCATTTTGGCAGCGAAGTGGTAGCGTACTGACAACTGCCGATGTTGTCGTCGCGCTGCTATCACGGCCCCGATGGCACGGATTGCTAGGTCTCTTGCCTAGCGCGTTGACAGCTACTACGGTCTCTCGCCACTCCGGATACTTGCGTATCGCCGCAGGAACTAGGAGGCTCTTCGAGCATGCCTTCTACTCCAGTGCGCTGGTATCGATTCTGCAACACTCGTCTGTCACACCGGACTTACGGTCGATCACGCCTGACGGAGGCCCGTGTCGAAGCTGCCGGTCCGAGGGTGCGGGCGGCTACGGGATGCATAGTGATCCGTCGTCGTTAAAGTCAAATGCACCCCAGGCTACCTCCCAGAGGTAACCGTCGGGATCAGTGAAGTATCCAGAGTAGCCCCCCCATGGAGTGTGATTGGCTGGCTTCACGATGTGTGCTCCCGCTTCTTGTGCCTGAATCAACAGCACGTCAACCTCATGACGGCTGCGCACGTTGTGGGCGAGCGTGATGCCAGAAAATTTGGCGCGTTCCACATTCCAATCTGGGCCGACGTCGGCTGCGAGCTCCTCATAAGGAAACAGTTCCAAGATTGTTCCTGCCAGCTGGAAGAAGATAATTCCTTCTTGTGGCTGGCGCGTAGTGGGCAAACCGAGACCGTCCTTATAAAAGTGATACGATCGCTCAAGGTCGGCCACTCCTAAGCAGATCAACGAGATCCGAGGCTCCATGCCCGTGAGCATAGGTGGTCAACACCTTGATCCAGGCTACGAGCGGAGATTGGTAGGTTCCCAGATCACGGTACCAATTGCGAACCCAAACGCCAAAACGCCTTCGCCGAACCTCTCGTTGAACAGCTCGCAATACGATTGACGAAGATCCATTCCGATGCCCGTCTGCCACCAAGACATCGCGACCCGTGTTCGACAGTTTATGGTTGATAATGAGGCTGGAGCAAAGCGTTCTCGCATGATGGATCCGGACCACCACCGGTAATTGAAAGCTCGATGTCGTAGGCGCCGGGGAGTTCGGGAGCCCATGAGGTTGGCGGCGAGCCCGCGACGACTAGACTACGCCTATCACTTTCAGCGGGTGCTTCGACGATCTTCGCCCGAGCCAATCTGAACCTAGCCACCGCAAGGGTAAAGGATTCGATCAAGGGCTGACCACACGGATGGTGTGGCTCGGGTTGGGATTCCTTTCACGGCTCAACGGGGAGGAGGAAGCATGCTTCGCACATTAATTGGCGTTGCTGTTCTGGTCATTTTGATCATAGTGATCATCTCGTTGGTACATTAAGTATTCCTTCGACCCGAGCAAAGATCTCACTGCAATGAACTGTGGTGGATGGTTGGGTCGAACAGGGCTATCGCGGAATAAGTGACAAGTTAGCCGAGTCCGGAATGAAGATATCTCGTGACATGACGCTTCTCTTAGCAGGGATGGGTCATATCAATGAGGCCTCTCTCATGCGCAGGAATTCATGGGTTGATGATCCCCCGTCTGCTCTCGGACGGGCTCGTGTAGTTGAGGGCCCTGGGCTTGTTGGATACGCGTCGGTGCGAGTAGTTTCAGCATTGTCGTACGCGTGCCCGATGTCAGGGGAGGGGAGTCGTCCGTACGGCGACGAGCGCATCAGGGCGCCTTTTGGGACGAGGAAGACGGGACGTGCTCGTCGGTCCGAGCGCGATCAGATGGCCTCAAGTTGTGAGATGAACACGGCAGTGAGGATGGCCTCGGTCACCTCAGGATCGCGTGCGGCTCCAACTGAGCATATTGCGGCACCGGGCCCGATCAACTCCCACCAGATGTCCTTGACCACGACTACCAGCGCGCAGCCGTTAAGCGCACTGATGTCGACGCAGCTCGTTGCGGCTACTCGTTCCGCCGTGTGACGCACTCGTTCCCATGCGAAAATGTCACGAGAACTGGGTGGCAAGTATGGTCTTCGTGCCGGCGTGAACCAGTGGCTAGCCTCCTTCCACAGGGTTCTTGCTGCGCTGCGAAGCGCGGGTGTGCTGGCGAGCGATGACCACTCGGGGGGATCGAAGGAGAGGTGGTGCGAGTAGGCGACTTCGGTAACCCACCGCTGGTGGGTTGGATCCATCGGCGGTGGGCCGAGCTCGGCCCGGGCGCGTTCGGCGACGACACGCTCCCACCAGGCAGACCAGTCTCGGGCAGCCTGAATCCTGGTAGGAGTATCGAGTAGTTCTGAGCGGTCGGGTAGCGTGCCGTCTAAGGGTGGCGGAACGATCGGGCCGTTTTCGACCACAAGGCGAAGCGTGTCGCGGAGATAGAGTAGGACGTGGAGGCCTTGGTCGATGTCGTGGGCAAATCGCCACGATTCGGTGCCGACTGTTCGCATCTACTCATCGTACCAGCTCTCGCCCGTAGGTGTTGGAAGCGGGCCGCGCTGAGGGTGAGCATGGAATGCTCACGTGACCGCCACCGCTCTATGTCATTGTGATCCCCAAAGTCGGTTGGCTCGGTGAGTGTGTCGAACGCTTCGGCGATGGTGAGCGCTTGGTTTGCGCTGCTCAGATGTGTGGCCCATGCGCCGATCCTTCACTCTGCCCCGAAGCCCAACGAAGGCTTGCCGCCCGCTCAGCTTGCGAGAGGTCACCCCTGAGATGACGTCGAGCTCTCGCCTATCGGCCAGGTTCCCACCATTTGGCTCTGACCGGATTGCTGGAGGAGCCACTGCCGTAGTGTGGCGGCTCTGAACCTCGGGACTGGCGCCGCCACATCCCTGCGTCCTTGCCGAGGCGCACTGGCACTTGAGCACCGCTCTGAAGTAGTGTCCGACGGCCCCTGGGCCGACGGCTTTGGCTTCGTGTCGATAGTGTGCGAATGCCTGCCACTCATCGACTTGCTTGATGACCCGACTCCGGAGAGAGTCTGCCCCTCCGGCCCGTTCCCGGTTCGAACAGTCTGACGGGCTGCTGGGTCACCTGGAGGAAGATTGTGAAGTGGTGGATAGCGAATTCGTACGTCAAGGGGTGGAACCTTGCTATTGCAGACCACTTCCAACATACCAAATGAGCCATCGTCCACCCCTGTTGATCATCAACTCGGTGGTAGTGATTCCCGGATCACAAGCTTTCACAGCAGTACCTGGGCTACAAAATACGACTCGCCACGAAGCTACAACCACGGCCCTGCCGCATGCGGAAGTGACTGCACTCGCGAGGGAATCGTCGTTGATGAGCGACTCCACGGAGACGTCAGAAGTAGTAAAACTCGATTTCATCGGGTTCGCGCCAAGACTCGGACCAAAAAGCTGTGCAAAGCCGTTGTGCGGTATATCGAGCATGGCTCTGTCGAAATATCTGACGAAGGTTGCGTGGCCGTCTCTTACTTCTGACCCGATTGTGTTTTCTATCGCCGTTGCTTTAGCTGCAGTCAGGGCTGTCCTGGGCTTCACTCCAGTCATCGAAGGACATCCGGCACCCGAGTTGACCGCGTTCGACTTGGCTGCCACTGGATTTGGGTAGTCTCCTCCTCTTGGCAGCTTTGCGATCGCAACCACGATTGCTCGTTCTCCTGTGGTCAGCGGTGACACAGGCGTGGTTGGTTGAGAAGGAACCTTCGTCTTGGAAGTCGAAGAGTTCGACGTGCTCCGAGAGCTTGTGCCCACTTGGCCGCAACCAGCAAGAGTGACTGCTGGCAACAGCAAGGCCAGCCTCGAATGGGAGCGCATTCGGGATACAAGCGTGCTCAACTTCGAGATCCACCGGCTCTCCAACACCCCCGTCGCCGGCGCGCTTGGTGCTGTAAAGGCGAACGTAGTGGTACTTGACTTGATCATTGTAAGTCTCTCCCAATAAAGACCCGAAGCTCCCAAACGGCTAGCTCCTCCGCCAGTCGCAGCCTGTCCACCATCTACCCACCTTGCCCCGATGTTGGGTTTTGTGTTGGGTGTCTTCTAGCGGACTTTGGAGATATATACTCTGATCTGGTGGCCTTCCAGTCTCGCACCCTGCACCTCGGGATGAAAAGTTCGCCATAAGCTGTCCGAGCTGGTAGTCAAAGTGTTTGATGGTGTCCAATTTGCACTTGTCGTAAGGGTGTGCTGGCGAGGTTTGCGGGATGGGCTTGGAATCAGTCGATCACCCTCGGACGCAATTGTTAGGTTAAAAGTTGGGTAGAACGGCGGCGTGCGGTATGTCAGCCGATTGTCAGTTCACCCGTAGCATCGTCCGGCAGGTCACGTCGGAGGCGGTAGACGTGAGTGGGACCGCTTCGCAATCGATCTCTCCTACGGCGACCGGCTGTGGTTGCGGGAGACTTTCGAGTATTCGCTCGCTGGTTGTGTAAGAACAAAACTCGAGAGAATATCTCGCATAGCGCAACTATTCTGGAGAGCATGGGGTTGCTGCTTGAATTGGTGTTGTCTCACCGTAACGAGATTGATCGCCTCGTTCGAGATCATCACGGACGCAGCGTATCCGTCTTCGGATCAGTCGCCCGCGGAGAAGAGACCTCTGAGAGCGACATTGATCTATTAGTTGACTTCGACGAACAAAGTACTCTCTTCGACCTGCTTCATCTTCAAGAAGCCATCGCAGGCTTTCTAGGCACGTCTGTGGATGTCGTGGCAGCCAAAGGGCTAAAGAGTCGGGATGAGCATATCAAGCGGGAGGCCATCCCAATTTGAGTAGGAATGATGAACACCGTGTTCGGGACATACTTGATGCAGCCGACGAACTTGCGGTGATAGTCGCCATGGGACCATCTGACGATGATGACGGGCGTATTCGTCTACGCGCAGTCGAACGGTGAGGCGACACGCGCGTTGTCAGATGAGTTTATTGGTGAATACCCCGGAGTCCCATATCTGCTCTACGCATATTGCTTGCGCATCACTACCATCGTATCGATCCTAACCAGGTATGGGCAATTGCTCGAGTCCCGGTCCCTGACTTGGTCATCACTCTGCGGAGCAAGAGTTCATGATTCACCCATACCTTTTGGTGCGGACTGGTGAAACCTATCTGATCCACCGCAAGGGTGAGAGGCTTGAGGAAAGTAGAGGCGAAACCAAGCACTAACCTATCTTCTCCATTCCAGCGCACCTGAACAGGAGAAATGCTAACCCTATCCATCGTTTCGATGGTAGATTGGACAGCTCGATACGGCAATTCTTGGGTTGGCCGTGCGCAGACGGTGCCAAAAACAACTGGCATCCGCGACCGCATGGCTGCCAGAGAACAACCTACAAGGTGCCGGCTCGCATACCCTAGCCATCAGAGCCCTTGAAGGGAGATCTACTACAGTCATATCAAGGGCGGGGAACGAGGAGTCAGATGAAGGTATACCCGAGAGAACAGAAGGAACGAGTACTGAGAAGGCTCCTGGAACTAGGGGGTGGTGGGGATACTCCCGA